>NZ_JANLOG010000081.1:0-70603 GCF_025466205.1 Pseudomonas sp. 13B_3.2_Bac1 | reverse complement strand
GGATGAAAAATAAAAAAACACCCGCCCCCCCCCCCCCCCCCCCCCCCCCCCCCCCGCTCCCACAGGGGATAGTGGATCAGTTCGAGAGGGCATTCCAGCGCGCCAGTACCGCCGGCAAATCAGTCAGGCTGCGGATCTCGGCGTCCGGCAGGCGCTCGGCTTCCCAGACCTTGCCCGTCGGGTTGAACCAGATCGCGCGCATGCCTGCCTGCTGCGCCCCAGCAATGTCATCGCCGGGATGATCACCAATGTGTACCGCCAGATCAGCGCTCACACCACCACGCTGCAACGCCTCGTGAAACAGCCGCACATCCGGCTTGGCGATGCCGATGTCTTCCGCGCACAACGCAAACTTGAAGTAATCCGCCAGGCCCAATCGACGCACGTCGGCATTGCCGTTGGTGACCACGCCGAGGGCGTAGTGGTTGGCGAGGATTTCCAGAGTCGGTTCGACCTCGGGAAATACCGTGATCTGGTGCCGCGCGTGCAGGAACACTTCAAAACTCTTGTCGGCCAGATCGGAAGCTTCGCCGTGGGCGTACCCGGCTTCTTCCAGCGCGTGGAACAGCACGCGCCGACGCAACGCGCTGATGCGATGTTTGAGGCCCGGTTCGCTGGCCAGCACCCGCTCGCGAATCGCCCACAGATGCTCCACCGGCACCGCGCCCAGATTGGGTGCGTGTTCGCTCAACCACTGGCGCAATACCGCTTCGGCGCTGACGATCACCGGGGCGGTGTCCCACAGGGTGTCGTCGAGGTCGAAGGTGATCAACTGGATGTTCATGAATCGTCGCCTTTGCTGCGTTTGGCCCGTGGATGGGCGCTGTCGTAGACCGCCGCCAGGTGCTGGAAGTCCAGGTGGGTGTAGATCTGCGTGGTCTTGATGTCCGAGTGGCCGAGCAGTTCCTGCACCGCGCGCAGATCCTGCGAGGATTCCAGCAAGTGGCTGGCGAAGGAGTGCCGCAGCATGTGCGGGTGCAGGTTCTGCCCCAGTTCGCGCTCGCCGGCCAGTTTCACTCGCACCTGAATCGCCCGCGGACCAAGACGCCGGCCTTGCTGGCTGACGAACACGGCGTCGTCGGCCGGGTTGGTCATGGCCCGCAGCGGCAGCCATTGCTCGAGTGCTTCGCGAGCCTTTTTGCCGACCGGCAGCAGACGAGTCTTGCTGCCTTTGCCAAGCACCTGAACCATGCCGTCGGCCAGATCCAGCTGATCGAGATTGAGCCCGGTCAGCTCGGACAGGCGCAGGCCCGAGGAATAGAACAATTCGAGAATCGCCTGATCGCGACGGGCAAGAAAGTCGTCCTCGACCGCACCTTCCAGCAGTTGCAATGCACGGTCGGTGTCGAGGGTTTTCGGCAAGCGCCGTTCGCCTTTCGGCGGCGCCAGACCCGTCGCCGGGTCGTGATCGCACAGACCTTCGCGATTCAGATAGTGATAGAGCCCGCGCACCGCTGAAAGTAATCGGGCGAGGCTGCGCGACGACTGCCCCTGGGCATGCAGGCGGGCGATCAGGCTGCGCAGACGCTGAATATCCAGCGCCGCCCAACTGCCGATGTTCTGCTTGAGGCACCAGCCGAGGACTTTATCGAGGTCGCGGCGATAGGCCGACAGGGTGTGCGGCGACACCTGTCGCTCACTGCGCAGGTGTTCGCAGTAAGCGTCCAGTTGTCGTTCCATATTCAGCGTACCGAGCGCAGGGAGCTGTTGACCCGTGGCAGCACGCGGCCCATGACTTCGGCGATGTAGCTGAGGAACAGCGTACCGACCGAACTCTTGTAGTGCTGCGGATCACGGCTGGCGATTGCCAGAATGCCGTGAATGCCCTGATGACTGACCGCGACCACCGCTGTGGAGCCGATCTGCTTGCGCTGTTCTTCGCCGAACAGGAAGTCCAACTCATGTTCACGCAGGGTGCCGCTGACGCTCTTGCCTTCGGTGAGCAGGCCGCCAATAGCGGTTTGTGCGTCGGCGTGGGTCACCCAGCGGCCAACCGGTGCCGGGTTGTCGCCGAGCAGGATCAGGCTGACAAAGGGCACCTGAAAATCCTGACGCAGACTGTCTTCGACGCTGATCACCACGTCTTCCAGACTGGCGGCGTCCATCAGGGACAGGATCAGGCGGCGGGTCTTGTCGAACAGACGGTCGTTGTCGCGGGCCACGTCCATCAACTGCGAGAGGCGATGCCGCATCTCGATGTTGCGGTCGCGCAGGATGCTCATCTGGCGTTCGACCAGCGATACGGTGTCACCGCGCTGATGCGGAATGCGCAGGGCGGGCAGCAGTTCTTCGTGCTCGACGAAGAAGTCCGGATGAGCCTCGAGGTATGCGGCAACCGCTGCCGCCTCCAGGCTCTCGGACGCTGATTCGTCGGACTGTCGGGCGGGTACCTGAGGCTTATCGGTCATGGCTTCTGCTCACTCAAAGACGCACTTGTCCTTCGTATACACGCACTGCCGGGCCGGTCATCAGCACCGGTTGGCCAGGGCCTGCCCATTCAATGGACAGACGCCCGCCGGGCAGGTCGATCATCAGCGGCGAATCCATCCACCCCTGACTGATTGCAGCTACAGCGGCGGCGCAGGCGCCGGTGCCACAGGCCTGAGTTTCCCCGGCGCCGCGCTCCCAGACGCGCAACTGCGCACGGTTGCGGTCGATGACCTGGATGAAACCGACATTGACCCGCGCCGGGAAGCGCGGGTGGTGTTCGATTTTCGGCCCCAGTTCATGCACCGGTGCGTTGTTGATGTCCTGTACGCGCAGCACCGCATGGGGATTGCCCATCGACACGGCGGCCAGCTCGACCGTGGTGCCGTCGACCTCCAGTTGATAGCTGGCAGCCTGCGCCGGCGCGTCGAACGGAATGTCCGCCGGCACCAGGCGCGGCGCGCCCATGTTCACCCCGATCTGGCCGTCGTTACGCACGTCCAGCTCGATGATGCCGCCCTTGGTCTCGACGCGAATCTGCCGTTTGGCCGTCAGGCGCTTGTCCAGAACGAAGCGCGCGAAGCAGCGTGCACCGTTGCCGCACTGTTCCACTTCCGAGCCATCGGAGTTGAAGATCCGGTAACGGAAATCCACGTCCGGGTTGCTCGGCGCTTCGACGATCAGCAACTGGTCGAAACCGATACCGGTGTGCCGGTCGCCCCATTGCTTGGCGTGCTTGGGCTGAATATGCGCGTGCTGGCTGACCAGGTCGAGAACCATGAAGTCATTGCCCAGGCCGTGCATTTTGGTAAAACGCAGCAGCATGGGTTACTCCGGCAGCAGGCTTTCGCCGGCAAACAGCTCGGCCACGGTTTCGCGGCGGCGCACTTCAAAAACCTGATCACCGTCTACCAACACTTCAGCGGCACGGCCACGGGTGTTGTAGTTGGAACTCATCACGAAGCCGTAGGCACCGGCCGAATGCACGGCCAGCAGGTCGCCTTCTTCCAGCGCCAGCTCACGATCCTTGGCGAGGAAGTCGCCGGTTTCGCAGATCGGGCCGACCACGTCGTACTGGCGTGCGGCGGTGTCGCGCGGCTTGACCGCAGTGATGTCCATCCAGGCCTGATACAGCGCCGGGCGGATCAGGTCGTTCATCGCCGCGTCGACGATGGCGAAATCCTTGTGTTCGGTGTGCTTGAGGTACTCGACCTGGGTCAGCAACACGCCGGCGTTGGCGACGATGAAGCGGCCCGGTTCGAACACCAGCGCCAGGTCACGGCCGTTCAGACGCTCGCGTACAGCCTTGATGTAGTCGCCGGCCAGTGGTGGCTCTTCATCGCGATAACGCACACCCAGGCCACCACCGAGATCGATGTGGCGCAGGTGAATGCCGCAATCGCCGAGGCGGTCGACCAGATCCAGCAGACGGTCGAGGGCATCGAGGAACGGTGGCAGGGTGGTCAGTTGCGAACCGATGTGGCAGTCGACACCGATCACTTCCAGGTTCGGCAGGTGCGCGGCACGCACGTACACGTCTTCGGCGTCGGCAATGGCGATGCCGAACTTGTTCTCTTTGAGACCGGTGGAAATGTACGGGTGGGTGCCGGCGTCGACGTCCGGGTTCACGCGCAACGAAACCGGTGCGCGAACACCCAGCTCGGCAGCCACGACTTGCAGGCGCTCGAGCTCGTCGGTGGATTCGACGTTGAAGCAGTGCACGCCGACTTCCAGCGCGCGACGCATGTCGTCACGGGTCTTGCCGACGCCGGAGAACACGATCTTGTCGGCGCTGCCGCCAGCGGCCAGCACACGTTCCAGCTCGCCACGGGAAACGATGTCGAAACCGGCGCCGAGACGGGCCAGGACATTCAGCACGCCGAGGTTGGAGTTGGCCTTGACTGCGTAGCAGACCAGGTGCGGCATGCCGGCCAGCGCATCGGCGTAGGCCAGATATTGGGCTTCGATGTGCGCACGCGAGTAGACATAAGTGGGCGTGCCGAAGCGGTCGGCGATGGCGGACAGGGCCACACCTTCCGCGAACAGCTCCCCGCCACGGTAGTTAAAAGCGTCCATGGCGATCCCTTATTGGTAAACGTCGTGCTTGTGCGCCTTGGAGGCAGGTTGTTGTTGCGACGACTTGGCTTGCTCGGCCGGGTCCTGATCGTCATCCGGCAGGTACAGCGGGCCTTTTTGACCACAGGCGGAAACGAGGCAGGCAACCGCGACGAGCGCAGCAAGGGAAGAGATCAGGCGCTTCATGGCGAAATCCTTGAAAATGCGTTAATTGCGCCGGAGTATACCGGCCACCCGGCAGCTTGCCTATGCGAGGGGGTTCCCGTCCGGCGGGGCTGCTGGATACACCTGGAGCCTTGTGGGAGCGAGCCTGCTCGCGAAGAGGCCGGCACATCCGATATGTCTGCTGCCAGACACACCGCTTTCGCGAGCAAGCTCGCTCCCACAGGGTTTGGTGTTGATGGGCCGGCAGGCCCTTGGTCGTTATCCTTTGCAATCGGCCGGCAGCGTCCGTATCTTGCGGCGCTTGAGCCTGATCAGACATTTTTTGAGGTTGCCACAATGAGTTTGTCCGAAGCGCGTTTCCACGATCTGGTCGATGAAACCCAGGAAAAACTGGAGGACATCTTTGACGAAAGCGACCTGGATATCGACCTGGAAAGCTCGGCCGGTGTACTGACTGTGAAGTTTGAAAACGGCACGCAGCTGATCTTCAGTCGTCAGGAGCCGTTGCGTCAGCTGTGGTTGGCGGCGGTCTCCGGCGGTTTCCACTTCGACTACGACGAAGAGAGCGAGCGCTGGATGTGCGACAAGAGCGAAGAGCAACTGGGCGAGATGCTCGAGCGCATCGTCAAGCAGCAGGCCGGTGTCGAATTCGATTTCGAAGGTCTGTGATTTCGTGACTGACACCGCACCTGTTCGTCCGCCAAAGCCGCTTTACAGCAACATCAGCCCGGCCGTGCCTTCGCCGTGCAGCGGCGTGTGCCGGCTTGATGAACAGAAGATTTGTCTCGGCTGCTTCCGCCATGTCGAGGATATTCGCGAATGGCGCTCGGCAGACGATCAGCGCCGTCGGATCATCTGCCAGCAGGCTGCCGCACGAAAATCACAAGCCTGATCCGATCTGTGGCGAGGGAGCTTGCTCCCGCTCGGCTGCGCAGCAGTCGTAGGCATTTCAGGGCCGCTACGCGCCCCAGCGGGAGCAAGCTCCCTCGCCACAAGGGTCTCCTCCGGTCTGGAGGGTGACTTGTATATTTTTTGAGCTGTGATAGTGTCCGAACACGCCTCAACCCATCGAGGCCTGGTGAAAACCCCGTCTTTTTTGGCGGGGTTTTGCTTTTTTTGTGTGCAGAAGAAAGGAGTCTGCCCGGATCATGACCGCACCTTCCATCACCCTTACCCGTCTGGACGTACAACGTCTGGAGCGCCTGATCGACAGCCTGGATGACACGCTGCCGGGCGTGATCGCGCTGCAAACCGAACTGGACCGCGCCGATACACTGGTCGGCCACGATGAAGTGCCCGCTGATGTCGTGACGATGAATTCCCGCGTGCACTGCCGCGAAGAAGGCAGTGGCAAGGACTATCACCTGACGCTGGTCTATCCCAATGACGCCAACGCCGACGAAGGCAAGATCTCGATCCTGGCGCCGGTCGGCAGCGCGCTGCTCGGCCTGAAAGTCGGTCAGCACATCGATTGGCCGGCGCCCGGCGGCAAGACCCTGAAACTGACCTTGCTGGAAGTTGAGTCGCAGCCGGCCAACGGCGGCGATTTCCGCGAGTAATCCCGCCTCAGACCTGTTCGAGCGCCTCGTTCAGGGCGCGCTCCAGGTCGGCCTTGTAGCGCAGATACAAATTGCTTGAACTCTGACCATCACCGAGCAGGCCCGAGAGGTCCAGGTCGGTGATGTAGCAGCGATAGCGCTCGGTCTCGCGGCGTTGCTCGACGATCTCCCGGGCGACCACGCGGAACAACTGGTCGCCATGTTCCAGCTCGCTGAATTCCCGTTGATTGCAATACAGCGTGACCTGCACCTCTCCGGGTGCGGCTTTGCCGACAATCGCCTGTACGTCGTAGAAAGGTTTGTTGACCGGTGTCTGCGGCGTTGGCCGAGCCTCGACCCGTCGAGCCCTGCCCGGGCCCGAGGGCAACAGCTGGTAATACAAAATATCGAGAACCGCCGGGCTGGCATCCATTGGCAGCAGCGCTTCACGGCGGTACTGGATCGATTGCAGAAAACGCTGCAGCGGCACCAGCAGGCTCTGTTCGTCGTGATACGGCAGATGCTGTTGCCACAGCGCGTTGAACTCATCCAGCACGTACAGTTCGGCCTGTTGTTCAGTGATCCGGTAGAACACCTGAATCGATTCCGGCTGGCCCATCGGCAGGATCAGTGCGAGATCGTGATCCTCCAGCGCCATCGGGTCCAGGTGCAGCGGGCTGTAGCGCGGCTGTTCTTCGCCGAGGTAATCCAACAGCGCCGGCAAGGTAGCGAGCGCGACATGGTTGACCTGGCCCGGCACCAGCTCCAGCACGTGATAGTGCTGTTGCACCTGAATCAGGTAGCGGTGATTGAGCTCGCTGAGCAGCAGGGTCTGCGCGGTGTCGATGACTTCTTCGACGCGCCGGGCAATGAACTGCGCGCGGTTGTGGCAGAAGCAGCGCACTTTCAATGTCGGCTGCTGCGGGCCGCGCGGCAGATTATTGAGGTAGTCGCGCAGGCAATCGAGCAACGCGTGGGGGCCGTCGAAACGGTTGACCAGCACTTCGTTCCAGCTGTTGAGCGTGACCTGATCGAGGGTCAGCACAAGGTTTTCGCGCACCCCGGCGTAACTCAGCGAATCGGTGCGTTCGGTGGTCATCAGGATGTTCAGGTCGCGGTGATGCTTGAGCGGATCGACACCGACGTTGACCAGGATCAGCACTTCGCTCGGCACCGCGGCGCGCAGTAGCGGTTCTTCGGCGACGGTCGGCAAGGGCAGGGCGATGCACTGCTGCAGGCTGCCGAGCAGGTTGAACAGTTCGAACTCGCTCAAGTCGCTGGTGCCGGGGTGCAGGGCCAGACGGGTGCTGCTGTCGATCACGCCGTTGCGGTGGCACCAGGTCAGCAGTTCGAGCAACTCACGGCTGCGCTTGATCGGCGCGAAGTGCTCCCACTCCAGCGCGGTCAGGCTGCCGTTGTACAGGCCCCACTGGGTTTGCCCGGGCTCTTTTTTGTTCGGCGACTGCACCAGGGTCAAGGTGTCTTCGGCCAGATCCGGGGCGATGCCGGGATTGATGAACTCGACCTTGTCGGCCTTGCGTTCGAACGCGGCGTACAAGCGGCGGCCGAGCACATTGAGGTCGCGCTTGTTGATCAGGCTGACGGTCTGTTCGCTGCGGGCGAACTGGGTCAGGAAGCGATAGCTGTAGTTCAGTTCATTGACCAGGGCGCGGCGTTCGGCACTGACCTGGCGGACTTTCCACTGGCTGCGGCTGTCGAGCAAGGCCAGTTGCCGCTGATCCCAATGCCACTCGTGGGCCAGGCGTTCCAGCAGCGAGCGCTGCCAGCTCTGGGTGCGGCTGTTGCCGGTGAGCTTGCGGTTGACCTTGAGGTACAGCGCACGCCGCACCAGCTCCAGACGCTCCGGCTCGTTGCGGGCGCTGAGGTACTCCTCGATGCGTCGGTACACCACCATGTACGGATCCAGCTCATCCAGATCCAGCTGATTGGCGAACACGGCCTGCTTGTAGCGCAGGCTCAGGCATCGCACGTTCGGGTGTTCGCTGGCGTAGACCTCGGTCAGCAGCAGCTTGAGCACCGACTTGTAGGGCGACTCGATGCCCTTGAACAACTGCCACAGGCCGGCGCCGATGAACTCGCCCGGCGGAATCGTCGCCAGATGCCCGAGATCAAGTGTCTCGTCGGCGCGAATGAAGCGCTTGGACAGTAGGGTGTGGGTGTACTGGTCGTAAGCGGTTTCTTCGTAGACCGGCACCAGCCACCAGATCGGTGTGCGCCCGGCCAGCCAGATCGCGGTGCGATAAAACTCGTCCAGCAACAGATAGTGCTGAGTGCTGCCGCAGTTTTCGGAGCTGAGCTGGGTGTCGCGTTCGCCTTTGACGAAGCGCACCGGATCGATCAGGAAGAAGTGCGCCTCGGCGCCTTGGGTCGCGGCCCAGGCTTCGAGGAGCTGGCATTTTTTGCGCAGTTCGGCGAGTTCGTTTTCGCTCAGGTCCGGTGCGTGGCAAACCCACACGTCCATGTCGCTCTGATCGGCCTGAGCCAGGGTGCCGAGGCTGCCCATCAGGAACAAACCGTGAATCGGCCGAGGCGGGTTGCTGCCATGGCGCGGCTTGTAGGAGAACGAGCGGGTCAGGCGCTGCGCTTCGGCGAGGGCGCTGGCGTCCGGCTCATAGTTGGACAGCCCGGCGGGGGAGCTGCCGGAAACATAGCCCGGCAACAGCGGGTGATTGACGTGGAAGAACAGTGGCAGCAGGGTCAGCACGCCTTGCTGGCGGCTCGACAAACCTTCGAGCGCCCGGCCAAGGCGACCCTCATTGAGCTTGAGAAAGCGCGTGCGCAGCTGGCTGAGCACCTTGCGGTCGATGCCTTCGTCCAGGTCGGGGCGGATTTCATGGGTGCGCGTCATGTCAGCTCAAACCGGCTCGCAGGCTCGGACGAAGAGGGTCTCGGAATGGGAGGCAGTTTAGCCTTTGCGCAGCTGGACTTTTAAGCTGAATTTGTTTTTTGACGTCAGATTTTTAGCGCGGGGTGCCGGGTGGGCCCGCGGAAATCCCGTGGCAGGAGTTCCCGTGGGCAAAGACGGGGGAATCAGGCGGTTTCCTGCTCTCTCAGAATGGTCAGCACGGTTTGCACATTTTGCGCGGCATCACGACCCAGGCTGGTCAGATACCCGCCATCAGGCTGGTCGGTGAGTTCTTTCTCGAAGAGGCGTTTGGCGGCGGCGATATGTTTCGGGGCAGCGGTCTGATGAATTTTCAAACCTTCCTGGGAACTGTCCAGGTTGAAGAGTGCGAGGACTTCCAGTTCGGCAACCAGCTCAGGGGTAAGCGACATAAGGACTCCAGACTTTCTAGGAATTGGACGACAGCGCCCCTAAGGTGAACCCGCTTTTGCGGCATGTCCAGTGCCGGTGGCCGGGTTTTTCCTTTCGAGGTGGAGTGCAGTGTAGTCAGGGGCCTGGAGATGGTGCGGCAGATACGTAACAAACATTGTAGGAGTGAGCCTGCTCGCGATTGCTCCGTGTCAGTCAGCTGATTTTTTGCTGAAAGAACGCAATCGCGAGCAGGCTCGCTCCTACAGGATCGGGGTTTACTGCTTTTCCGGTGGCAGCTCGGGCAACTTACGCAGCGCCGCTTCGTACCACTCGGTATTGAACGCGCGGTCTTCGTCGAGCATTGCGTCAATCTCGTAGGCCAGCACATGAGCCATCAAATTGAGGATCTCCTCGCGCTCGACGCCCACCAGGGTCAGCTTGTTGTAGGTCGCCTTGGCCGCTGGCGGGTTGTCGCTTTCGATCTGGTTCTCGATGGCTTCGATCAACGTCGCCTCGGTGAACTCTTCTTCGTCGTTGTCGATGTCTGTCGGCTCGCTCATGGCAGGCTCCTCAAGGAAAGGCGCCAGTTTACCCGCATTCAGCGGCGTGATGCTGCTGGCAGGATCGTGGCGGGCGATCTATAAACAGTGACTGCCCACCCCGCACGGCCTGGAGGCTATGTGATGTTCAAGCTCTACGGATTCGCTGTCAGCAACTACTACAACATGGTCAAGCTGGCGCTGCTGGAAAAGGGCCTGGCGTTCGAAGAAGTCACCTTCTACCCGACGCCGACACCTGAATCATTGGCGATCAGTCCACGCGGCAAAGTGCCGGTGCTGGGCGTCGAGGCGGGTTTCATCAACGAAACCGCGATCATCCTTGAATACCTCGAACAGACCCAGAAGGGCACGCCGCTGCTACCGAGCGATCCATTCGAGCGGGCGCAGGTGCTGGCGATTGCCAAGGAAATCGAGTTGTACATCGAGCTGCCGGGCCGCGCCTGTTATGGCGAAGCGTTCTTTGGCGCGGCGGTGCCGGAGGCGATCAAGGAGAAAACCAAAGCCGAGTTGCTGCTGGGTTTCGCGGCGTTGGGTCGACACGGCAAATTCGCCCCGTACGTGGCGGGCGACAGTTTGAGCATCGCGGATGTGTACTTCCTGTACAGCGTGCCGCTGGCGTGTGCGGTCGGGCAGAAACTGTTCGGGATCGATTTGCTGGCAGAGATGCCGAAGGCCAAGGCGCTGTTGGAGCGGCTTGAGCAGAATCCGCATGTGCAGAAGATTGCGGCGGACAAAGAATTGGCGATGCCGGCGTTTTTGGCGATGATCGCAGCGAAGAAGTAGGTCTTGCAGTGTTCTGAAGTCAGCATTCGCGAGCAAGCCCGCTCCCACATTTGGACTGTATTAACAAATCCAGACTGTGGGAGCGAGCCTGCTCGCGAAGCTTTTGACCTTTAGCGGCTGGCGATGAGGGCCTGACCGCGAGCCACGGCGGCCTTGACCTGCGCCGGCGCAGTGCCGCCGATATGGTCACGGGCATTCACCGAGCCTTCCAGGGTCAGCACGGCGAACACGTCCTGCTCGATCTGGTCGCTGAACTGACGCAGTTCTTCCAGGCTCATCTCGGCCAGATCCTTGCCGGTGTCGACGCCGTACTTCACCGCGTGACCGACGATTTCGTGGCAGTCACGGAACGGCAGGCCACGGCGCACCAGGTAGTCCGCCAGGTCGGTCGCGGTGGAGAAGCCGCGCAGCGCCGCTTCGCGCATGATCGCGTGTTTCGGCTTGATCGCCGGGATCATGTCGGCAAAGGCCCGCAGCGAATCGCGCAGGGTGTCGGCGGCGTCGAACAGCGGCTCTTTGTCTTCCTGGTTGTCCTTGTTGTAGGCCAGTGGCTGGCCTTTCATCAGGGTCAGCAGGCCCATCAGCGCACCGAACACACGGCCGGTCTTGCCGCGAACCAGTTCCGGCACGTCCGGGTTTTTCTTTTGCGGCATGATCGAGCTGCCGGTGCAGAAGCGATCAGGCAGATCGATGAACTGGAACTGCGCGCTGGTCCACAGCACCAGCTCTTCGGAAAAACGCGACAGGTGCATCATCGCGATGCTCGCGGCCGAGCAGAATTCGATGGCGAAGTCGCGATCGGAAACGTTGTCCAGCGAGTTGCCGCCGACGGCGTCGAAGCCCAGCAGTTGCGCGGTGTATTCGCGATCGATCGGGTAGGTGGTGCCGGCCAGCGCGGCGCTGCCCAGAGGCATGCGGTTGGTGCGCTTGCGGCAGTCGACCAGACGCTCGTAGTCGCGGCTGAGCATTTCGAACCACGCCAGCATGTGGTGGCCGAAGGTCACTGGCTGGGCAGTTTGCAGGTGAGTGAAGCCGGGCATGATGCTCGCGGCTTCGCGCTCGGCCTGCTCCAGCAGGCCTTTTTGCAGGCGGGTGATCTCGGCCAGGATCAGGTCGATTTCATCACGCAGCCACAGCCGGATGTCGGTGGCGACCTGGTCATTACGGCTGCGCCCGGTGTGCAGTTTCTTGCCGGTAATGCCGATGCGATCGGTCAGGCGCGCTTCGATGTTCATGTGCACGTCTTCGAGGTCGACGCGCCAGTCGAACTGGCCGGCCTCGATTTCGCCCTGAATGGTCTTCAGGCCGTCGATGATGCTGTCGCGCTCGGCATCGGTCAGCACGCCGACCTTGGCCAGCATGGTGGCGTGGGCGATCGAGCCCATGATGTCGTGGCGATACAGGCGCTGGTCGAAGGTGACGGAGGCGGTGAAGCGGGCGACGAAGGCGTCGACGGGTTCACTGAAGCGGCCGCCCCAGGACTGATTGGTCTTGTCAGTGCTCATGAATTCGCTCGTATCGGCTTGAAGAAAGAAGGCGTGAAACGCTGGCGCGGATAATAACAGGGTTGCCAATCCTGTCGCTGACACCGGTCGATACGTTTTTTTCTCATCTGCTCATTCATAGTCGGCGCTGTCTGCGGGGGATTTGCGCAAGGATATTTTTCGATTGAGCAATATCGGCCCGGCAAGCGTCTACAGTTGGACATAAGGGTCGGCGCGACTGCGGATCGCACAAGTGCCGACTATAAGAAGAGGGGGTGGGTGGTTTTGTCCTTTGGCATACCCCGTGAAAAACGCAGGAAACAGCGGGCTTTGAGCAGTACGACCCGGACACTGGCAAATATTGCTGGCCGACGTACGGCACTTTTTGGCGCTCGGGCTAGTCTTAGCGTGGATCGCGGTGACGGACGTCACTTCACCTGTCTACGCTATCCTTGTGCGAGACTCACGCAGGAATCCAGCGCAATATGAATGTCCTGATCGTTGATGACGAACCACTGGCTCGCGAGCGCCTAAGCCGAATGGTAAGCGAGCTCGAGGGTTATACAGTCCTGGAGCCCAGCGCCACGAATGGCGAAGAGGCGTTGGCGCTGATCGACAGCCACAAGCCGGATATCGTGCTGCTCGATATCCGCATGCCGGGCCTCGATGGCCTGCAGGTCGCTGCCCGTCTGTGCGAGCGCGAAACGCCGCCGGCCGTGGTGTTTTGCACCGGCCCCGATGAATTTGCCGTGGAAGCCCTGCAGGCCAGCGCCGTGGGCTATGTGGTGAAACCCGTGCGAACCGAACATCTGCATGACGCCCTGAAACGGGCTGAACGTCCCAACCGGGCCCAACTCTCGGCCCTGACCCGTCCCGCCGCCGAGAGCGGTAACGGCCCGCGCAGCCATATCAGCGCCCGGACCCGCAAAGGGATCGAGCTGATCCCGCTGGATCAGGTGGTCTATTTCATTGCCGATCACAAATACGTGACCCTGCGCCATGAAAGCGGCGAGGTTCTGCTGGACGAACCCCTCAAGGCCCTTGAAGACGAGTTCGGCGAGCGTTTCGTGCGTATCCACCGCAACGCGCTGGTCGCCCGTGACCGCATCGAGCGTCTGCAACGCACGCCGCTGGGGCATTTCCAGCTGTTCCTCAAAGGCCTCAATGGTGATGCGCTGATCGTCAGTCGTCGACATGTGGCCGGTGTGCGCAAGATGATGCAGGGCCTCTGACCCGGTCTTCGCGCTTGGTTTCACTTTCTTCTACCGGGCATTGCAGGCCAGGGAGGCCACGCCGTTTCTGATTCAAGTCAAAGTGGATTTGGCTGAGCTGTTATTATCCGCCGTATCTATTCAGTACGGATTGATCCATGTCCTCTCGCGAAATCCGCATCGCCACCCGTAAAAGTGCGCTGGCCCTCTGGCAGGCCGAATACGTCAAAGCTCGTCTGGAAGCGGCCCATCCGGGTTTGCTGGTGACGCTGGTGCCCATGGTCAGTCGCGGCGACAAGCTGCTCGACTCGCCGCTGTCGAAAATCGGCGGCAAGGGCCTGTTCGTCAAGGAACTGGAAACCGCGCTGCTGGAAAACGAAGCCGACATCGCCGTGCACTCGATGAAAGACGTGCCGATGGACTTCCCCGAAGGCCTTGGTCTGTTCTGCATCTGCGAACGCGAAGACCCGCGCGATGCTTTCGTTTCCAATACTTACGCCAGCCTGGATGCGCTGCCTGCCGGCGCCATCGTCGGCACCTCCAGCCTGCGGCGTCAGGCGCAGTTGCTGACCCGTCGTCCTGATCTCGAGATCCGCTTCCTGCGCGGTAACGTCAACACCCGTCTGGCCAAGCTCGATGCCGGCGAGTACGACGCGATCATCCTCGCGGCGGCCGGTCTGATCCGTCTCGGTTTCGAAGACCGCATCACCTCGGCCATCAGCGTCGACGACAGCCTGCCGGCCGGTGGCCAGGGCGCTGTTGGCATCGAGTGCCGCAGCGCCGACACGCAAATCCACGCCTTGCTCGCACCGTTGCATCACGCCGACACCGCTTCGCGCGTGACCGCTGAACGCGCGCTCAATAAACATCTGAATGGCGGCTGCCAGGTGCCGATTGCCTGCTACGCCGTGCTCGAAGGTGAGCAGTTGTGGTTGCGTGGGCTGGTGGGCGAGCCGAGCGGTGGCAAGCTGCTCAGCGCCGAAGCGCGTGCACCGCGTGCCAATGCCGAGACGCTGGGGGTGAAGGTTGCCGAAGACTTGCTCAGCCAGGGTGCCGACGACATTCTCAAAGCGGTGTATGGCGAGGCAGGTCACGAGTGACTGGCTGGCGCCTGCTGCTGACGCGCCCTGCGGATGACTCTGCGGCGCTGGCCGCGGTGTTGGCCGGACAGGGGGTTTTCAGCAGCTGCCTGCCGCTTCTGGACATAGCGCCGCTGCCGGTCTCTGCCAAGATACGTCAGGCGCTGGCGCGGCTTTCGGGTTGCAGCGCGGTCATCGTGGTCAGCAAGCCGGCGGCGCGGATTGCGCTTGATCTGCTGGACGCTTATGGACCTCGGTCGTTGTCGATGCCGTGGTTCAGCGTCGGCGCGGCGACCGCGCAGATTCTTCGCGATCACGGTCTCGACGTACACTTTCCCGCCGATGGCGATGACAGTGAAGCCCTGCTGCAATTGTCGCGTCTGCGCGAGGCGGTCACCGAGCCCGGCGCGCAGGTGCTGATCCTGCGTGGCGAGGGTGGCCGCGAGCTGCTCGCCGAGCGCCTGCGCGCGCTTGGTGCTAGTGTCGAGTATCTGGAGTTGTATCGGCGTGACCTGCCGGCCTACCCGCCGCAAGAGCTGCCGCGGCGGATTGCAGCGGAACGCTTGAACGGGCTGGTGGTCAGCAGTGGACAGGGTTTCGAGCACTTGCGCCAGATGGCCGGCGATGCCTGGCCTTCAATTGCGCAGTTGCCGTTGTTTGTGCCGAGCCCAAGGGTCGCCGAGCTGGCGCGTGCCGCCGGGGCCCGAACAGTTGTGGATTGCCGCGGCGCGAGTGCCGCGGCTTTGCTGACGGCGTTACGGGAGCATCCCGTGCCCGTTCTCTAATGCAAAGGATGGATACGTGAGCGAAACAGCCTTGCCTAAAGATGATGTCCAGCCTGTGATCGATGCCCAGGTTGAAACTCCACCGCCGGCCAAAGAGCCGCGCCGAGGCAACGGACTGGCCATTGTCGCCCTGTTGCTCGGCGCTGCCGGCGTGGCGATCGGTGGCTGGGGTGTCTGGCAGGTGCGTCACCTGCAGACCAACACCGCACAACAGTCCGATCAGGTGCAGGCGTTGAACGATCAGGCGCAGAGCCTCAAGCTCAACGAACAGCGCCTGACCGAGCGCCTCGCGCAACTGCCCGGTGCCGATGAACTCGCCGAGCGCCAGCGTCTGGTGACGCAACTGCAGGGTGATCAACAGCGCCTCAACCAGCGCCTGGAAACCGTTCTCGGCGCCAGCCGCAAGGACTGGCGTCTGGCCGAGGCCGAGCATCTGCTGCGTCTGGCCAGTCTGCGCCTCTCGGCCCTGCAGGACATCAGCAGCGCCCAGGCGCTGGTGCAGGGTGCCGACGAAATCCTCCGTGAACAGAACGATCCCGGCTCGTTCGCCGCCCGCGAGCAAGTGGCGAAAACCCTCGTCGCCCTGCGCAGTACCGAGCAGCCGGATCGCACCGGGCTGTTCCTGCGCATCGGCGCCTTGCGTGATCAGGTCATCCAACTGACCGAGCTGGCGCCGGAGTACAAGGATCGCGGCGAATCGCTGCTGGGCCTGACCGCTGACGGCGATGGTGCCAGTCGCTGGGCGCAGTGGTGGGATCAGGTGTCGCGCTACATCCGCATCGATTTCAATGCCGACAAGAATGTGAAGCCACTGCTGGCCGGGCAAAGTCTGAGTCAGGTACGCCTGGCGCTGAGTCTGGCGCTGGAGCAGGCGCAATGGGCGGCGCTCAATGGCCAGGGGCCGGTCTACAGCCAGGCGCTGACCGAAGCACGGGATGTGCTCAAGGGCAATTTCAATCCGGATAATCCGCAGAGCAAAATCATGCTCGAACAGGTTGCCGAGCTGAGCCAGCAACCTGTGACGGTCAAGACACCGGACCTGACCGGCACGTTGAGCGCGGTGCAGGCTTACCTGGAACGCCGTAACGTCAACGCTGAAGAATCGGTCAAACCGTTCGCCAAACCTGCCGCCAACACCGCGCAGGAGACCACGCCATGAAACGCCTGTATGTGATCGTGTTTCTGGTGATCGCCGCGACGGCGGCGCTGGGCCTGGCGATTGCCGAGCATTCCGGTTACGTGCTGGTTGCCTACAAGAGCTTTCGCTATGAATCGAGCCTGTGGGCGACGCTGGCGCTGATTGCGGTGTTGTGGCTATTGATCTGGGGCATCAGGGCCCTGGTCGAGCTGGTCATGACGTCCGGTGGCGTGGTCAATCCGTGGTCACGGCGCAACCGCAGCCGGCGGGTGCAGGTGGCCATCGAACACGGTCAGCTGGATCTGGCCGAAGGTCGCTGGGCCAGCGCGCAACGTCACCTCGCTCGCGCCGCCGAGGCCGAGCGCCAGCCGCTGTTGTATTACCTCGGCGCGGCACGCGCGGCCAACGAACAAGGCAAGTACGAGGAGTGTGATCAGTTGCTCGAGCGTGCCCTGGAGCGCCAGCCTCAGGCCGAACTGGCGATTGCCTTGAGTCACGCGCAGTTGCAGACCGATCGTGGTGACACCGACGGCGCCCTGGTGACCCTGCAAGCGATGCACGAGCGGCATCCGCATAACGTGCAGACCTTGCGACAGTTGCAGCGTCTGCATCAGCAGCGTGGCGACTGGGCGGCGGTCATTCGCCTGTTGCCGGAACTGCGCAAGGACAAGGTGTTGCCGCCGGCCGAGCTGGCGGAACTCGAACGGCGTGCCTGGGGCAACAACCTGTCCCTGGCGGCGCATCGTGACGAGGACGGCAAAGTCGGTCTGCAGTCACTCACGCGTGCCTGGGAGCAATTGACTTCCGCGCAGCGTCAGGAGCCGGCGCTGGTGCTGGCATACGCCGAACAACTGCGTCAGCTGGGGGCTCAGGTCGAGGCGGAAGAAGTCCTGCGCAGCGCCCTCAAGCGCAAGTACGACAGCCACCTTGCACGCCTTTATGGCCTGGTGCGCGGCAGCGATCCGGCGCGTCAGTTGCAGACCGCCGAAGGCTGGCTCAAGGAGCATCCGGCTGATCCAAGCCTGTTGCTGACCCTCGGTCGTCTCTGTCTGCAAACCAGCTTGTGGGGCAAGGCACGGGATTATCTGGAAAGCAGTCTGCGGGTGCAGCGTAACCCGGAAGCCTGCGCCGAGTTGGCGCGCCTGCTCGCGCAACTGGGTGATACCGAGCGCAGCAACCAGTTGTTCCAGGAAGGTCTTGGCCTGCTGGATGAACGCCTGCTGGCCGCGCCGTTACCGGTGCCGGTTCGCGCCTGAAATCACGAGGGAGGCTGCTCCCTCGTCAACGTTCAGTGAGCGAATAATTACCTCTGGCGGGCGTGTTGGGCAAAGTCCTACAGCGGACTACACCTATTCCTCTCGCGCCTGTCGGGTTTTCCCTACACTTCTGGTGAACTGTCGCCAGGCACCTGCCTTGAAAGGCTGACAAGCTTTCCTCTACCGTAACTGCCTGTCTCCACTGCTACGGAAAAGCCATGTCGTTGGCCTGTTCACGCTCCTTGTTTTTTACGGCTTTCACTGCAGGCGCACTGGCCCTGGGAGCTTCCTATTACCTCGAATATGCGGTCGGGCTGACGCCCTGCAGTCTGTGCCTGGCGCAACGCTTCTTCATGGCGTTGCTGATGGTCTGTTGCGGGCTGGCGGCGATTCACGGCCCAGGGCGTGTCGGCCTGTCGCTCTATTGGGCGGCCGCGCTTGGCCTGAGCCTGGGCGGAACCACGGCGGCCTGGCGGCAGGTGTTGTTGCAGAGTGATCCGCTGGTGCAAATGACCAGTTGCGCGCCCGATTCCGAAGCGCTGTTCAGCAACCTGCCGTGGTTGTGCGCAACGCTGCGGATGTTCAAGGGCGGTGTCGATTGCGCGGAAATTTCCTGGACGCTGTTCGATTTGAGCATCCCGGAATGGAGTCTGCTGTTCTTTGTGGCGATGTCGATCCTTGCGGTTTACCAGTTACTGCGTCTGGTCTGGAGCGCGCTGCAACGACCGCTCAGCGGCGAAGCGTCGCACCGGGCGCTGGTCGGGGATTAAACACTTGTATGAACTTTATCTCCTGCGTACCTTGAAGCCATAGGCGTGCGGGCATAATCTGGCCCGCACGTGTCATTGGATTTATGTTGCTCGATGACGCTCTGCCCGGTCGGCCTCCAAGCGATAAAAGCCAGAAGAGGGGCGCGGGTGTAGAGCAGCATGACCCACAAGGGAAGAGAGATCGCCATGCTCGAAAGTTGTCAGAATGCTCAGGAACGCTGGGGTGGAGTTCATCTGCTGATCGACCGCTGGTTGCAGGAGCGTGAAGATCTGATCGGTGCCTACGACAAGTTGGGTGACAAACCCCAGGCTCTGTCCGAGAACCGTAAACCCTTGCTTGAATTCTGCGGCGTGCTGGTCGATTACGTCTCGGCCGGGCACTTCGAAATCTACGAACAGCTGACCGGCGAAGCCAAGGCGTTCAACGACAAGCGCGGCCTCGAGCTTGCCGAAACCCTCTATCCGCGTATCGACGTCATCACCGAAAAACTCCTCGCCTTCAACGACCTTTGCGATGAAGGCAAATGCGTTGCCGAGAAGTTCAAGGAACTGGGTGGCCTGCTGCACGAACGCTTCGAACTGGAAGATTGCCTGATTGAAGTGCTGCACACCGCACACAAGCAGGAAGATCCGGTTCAGGCCTGATTCGTTTCTCGCCGACATGAAAAACGCGGTGCGCCGAAAGCGCACCGCGTTTTTTTATGCAGGCGAGTCGGCGTCGGTCAGCTCGTTGCACCGCGCAATTCGACCTCAAACACCAGCGGTGTGAACGGCGCGATCAGATCGCCCGCACCGTCGGCGCCGTAGGCTTGATCCGATGGAATCACCAGTCGCCACTTCGCGCCAACCGGCATGTTCTGCAACGCCGTACGCCACCCGGCAATCACGCTGTCGAGGCTGAACCATTGTGGCTGAGTGTTCTGATCGAACACGGTGCCATCCGGCAGGCGACCGACATACAGCACCTGCACTTTTCCATCCGGCCCGGCCTTGGGGCCAGTGCCCGGGCTCAGCTCGGTCAGCAGGATGCCGTCGGCCAATTCCTTCACACCCGGTTTGGCTTTTTCGGCGGTGAGAAAACGCTGCTCGTTTTCCATCGCGGCATCACTGGAAGGCAGCGACGCGTGTTCGGCGTTTTGCGATTCGTGATCGGCCAGGATCTGCTCGATCCGCGCTTCGCTCAGGGCCAGCGGCTTGCCTTGATAGGCCTGCTGCAAACCTTCGACCAATGCCTGAATCTGCAATTGCGGCACCTCTTGGCGCAAGCGTTCACCGAGGCTGGCACCGAGGCTGTAGGCCAGATCGTGAGCATCGTTCGCGGTGGTTTTTTCGTCGGCCTGGGCCACGGAAAAAATCATCCAGAGGGATAAAAAAAGGTAGCGCGACATGGGCACTCTCCGTCCTGAGATGCGGGCGATTATGCCAGCGCGAAGGTCTGCAACGGTGAACTGCTTTTGTCTTTGTGCAGAACATTTTCACTTCGTTGCAACGCAACGGTTTCGATACTGTCAAGATGACCTAGCGGCGGTAACTGCAGAGGTCTAGTATGAGCCGCACTCACGTCAGCCAGGAGGTAAACCATGTCGGCCACCAAGAAGCCTGTAAACACTCCGTTGCACCTACTCCAACAACTCTCGGGCAGCCTGCTCGAGCATTTGGAAAACGCTTGCTCCCAAGCCTTGGCTGATGCTGAAAAACTGCTCGCCAAACTGGAAAAGCAACGCGGCAAGGCGCAAGAAAAACTGCACAAGTCCCGTACCAAATTGCAGGACGCAGCCACTGCCGGTAAAGCCAAGGCGCAGAACAAGGCCAAGGCTGCCGTCAAAGAACTCGAAGACTTGCTCGACGCGCTGAAGGGGCGTCAGTCCGACACTCGCGGCTACATTCTGCAACTCAAGCGTGATGCCCAGGAAAGCCTGAAACTGGCCCAGGGTGTCGGCCGGGTGCAAGAGGCTGCCGGCAAAGCGCTGTCCTCCCGCGCCGCCAAACCAGCAGCAGCGCCTGCGAAAAAAGCGGCAGCCAAACCTGCTGCGGCGAAAGCCCCGGCGAAAACCGCTGCGGCAAAACCGGCAGCCAAACCAGCAGCCAAGGCACCGGCTAAAACCGCCGCCAAACCTGCTGCAAAAACCGCAGTGAAAAAACCGGCTGCGGCGAGCGCTGCGAAACCGGCCGCACGTACTGCCGCTGCCAAACCTGCAGCGGCAAAACCGGCTGCCAAGCCAGCAGCAAAACCTGCTGCGCGCAAAGTCGCTCCGGCAAAAACCGCTGCTGCTAAACCAGCTGCCAAAGTAGCGGTAAAACCGGCTGCCAAACCTGCCGCGAAAACCGCCGCTGCAAAACCGGCAGCCAAGACTGCGGCCAAACCGGTCGCGGCAAAACCTGCTGCCAAACCAGCGGCCAAGCCTGCCGCTAAAACCGCTGCCAAACCTGCAGCAGCAAAACCTGCGACCGCTGCAGCCAAGCCTGCCGCCAAACCAGTAGCCGCTAAACCAGCCGCCAAGCCAGCTGCCAAACCTGCCGCGAAAAAACCGGCCGTTGCCAAACCAGCTGCCGCCAAACCGGCGACTGCACCAGTCGCCAAGCCAACCGCTCCGGCGCCGGCCGCCGCGCCTGCTCCAGCAGCCTCCACCTCGACCACCACGACTGCGCCAACGCCAGCCGCTGCGTCGAGCGCCAGCAGCAACCCGACCAGCGCTTCCTAAGTGCCGGTTGCCGCGACGCGCAGCACTTGCAGCGCGTCGCGGTTCGGGCTGGCGGCCGATCCCGTCAGACTCTCCAGCCACTCCCCCGACGCTGATGCGTCATCGCGCGGCCAATCCTGCGCAACCTGTTCCAGTTGCCACAGCAGATGCCGTTCGGCTTCCAGCTCCAGCGCTTTCATTTGTTCTCGCAGCCCCTTGAGCACCGGATCTTCCTCGGCCAGGGTTTTCCACTGAGTACGCAACGCACGCAGTGGCTGCACCACCTCCACATCCCACGGCCCCACCAGCGTTTTCAGCTGCTGCACGCGCTGTTCGTCGCAGGCCGCGCCGCGCTGTTCCAGCCATAAACCACACAGCAGCAGGCAGACATTGGCCCCCGCCGTTTGCAGTTGCAGGCAAGCAGGTTCCACGCCCGGTCGGGCGTAGATGGCAAGGGAAAAGCTCCACAGGTCAGAGGACATCGTGCTACTCGCGCCAGTTGTGAGCGAAGCTGGTAGACTCCGCCGCCATTATGATCCGACTTCAGAACCTGACTTTACAGCGTGGCCCGCAACGTCTGCTAGAAGACGCCGAGCTGACCCTGCACGCCGGCCACAAAGCCGGCCTCATCGGTGCCAACGGCGCCGGCAAATCCAGCCTGTTTGCCTTGCTGCGCGGCGAGTTGCACCCGGACTCGGGCGATTGCCTGCTGCCGGCCGACTGGCGGATCGCGCACATGCGCCAGGAGGTCGACACGCTCGAACGCCTGGCGGTCGACTATGTGCTCGATGGCGACCTGCGTCTACGCGAAGTGCAACGTGACCTCGCCGCCGCCGAAGCGGCCCACGATGGCACGGCTCTGGCCCGTCTGCACGCCGAACTCGACAGCGCCGACGGCTATACCGCCGATGCGCGGGCGCGCAAGTTGCTGGCCGGTCTCGGTTTCACCAATGAACAGATGGATCGTCAGGTAGGAGATTTCTCCGGTGGCTGGCGGATGCGTCTGAACCTGGCGCAGGCCTTGATGTGTCCGTCGGACTTGTTGTTGCTCGACGAACCGACCAACCACCTGGATCTCGACGCGATCATCTGGCTCGAAGAGTGGCTGAAAAGCTACCCGGGCACCCTGCTGCTGATTTCCCACGACCGCGACTTCCTCGATGAAGTGGTCGATCACGTGGCCCACGTCGATCAGCGCAAACTGACCCTCTACCGTGGTGGCTACACCGCGTTCGAACGCGCCCGTGCCGAACGTCTGGCCCAGCAGCAACAGGCCTACGAGAAGCAGCAGGCGCAACGTGCGCACATGGAAAGCTACATCGCCCGCTTCAAGGCCCAGGCCACCAAGGCCCGTCAGGCGCAGAGCCGGATCAAGGCCCTGGAGCGCATGGAAGAGCTGTCGGCGGCCCACGTCGATTCGCCGTTCGATTTCGTGTTCCGCGAATCGACCAAGATCTCCAGTCCGCTGATCGACCTATCCGATGCGCGTCTGGGTTACGGCGATAAAACCATCCTGGAGAAGGTCAAGCTGCAACTGACCCCGGGTGCGCGGATCGGTCTGCTCGGGCCGAACGGCGCCGGTAAATCGACCCTGATCAAGAACCTCGCCGGCGAGCTCGAACCGCTGGCCGGGCGTCTGACCCGTGGCGAGAACACCGTCGTCGGCTACTTCGCCCAGCATCAGCTCGACTCGCTGGATGCCAAGGCCAGCCCGCTGCTGCATTTGCAGCGTCTGGCGCCGACCGAGCGTGAACAGACTCTGCGCGACTTCCTCGGTGGTTTCGACTTCCGTGGCGCGCGCATCGACGAGCCGGTGCTGAATTTCTCCGGTGGCGAGAAAGCGCGTCTGGCGCTGGCATTGATCGCCTGGGAACGACCGAACCTGTTGCTGCTCGACGAACCGACCAACCACCTCGACCTGGAAATGCGCCTGGCGCTGACCATGGCGCTGCAGGAATTCAGCGGCGCGGTATTGGTGGTGTCTCACGATCGGCACTTGCTCAAGAGCACCACCGACAACTTCTACCTGGTCGCCGATGGCAAGGTCGAAGAGTTCGATGGCGACCTCGAAGACTACGCGCGCTGGCTGGTGGAATACCGTCAGCGCAATGCGCCGGTCAGCAACACTCCGGTCAATCCGGACAAGACCGACAAGAAGGCTCAGCGCCAGGCCGCTGCTGCATTGCGTCAGCAACTGGCACCGCACAAGCGCGAGGCCGACAAGCTTGAAGCCGAACTGGGCAAGCTCCACGAGAAGCTGGCGAAGGTCGATGCCAGCCTCGGCGACAGCGACATCTACGAGCCGGCACGCAAGAACGAGTTGCGTGATCTGCTGGCCGAACAGGCCAAATTGAAGGTGCGCGAAGCCGAGCTCGAAGAAGCGTGGATGGAAGCGCTGGAAACCCTGGAAAGCATGCAGGCGGAGCTGGAGGCGTTGTCCTGATGGACGCGTTCAAGTGGCCATTGCCGGCGGTGTGGGTCGAGCCGATCTGGCTCGGCGTGCAGATTCTGCTGATCCTGCTGGCGGGTTATCTCGCTCAGCGCTTCGTTGCCAAAGGCCTGACCCGTCTGGGTGAGCGCTACCCGTTTCCGCCGCAGCTGCTGATGCCGCTGCGTGGCGGTCTGCGCTGGCTGATCATGGGCAGCGCGCTGATCTTTGTGCTGGAACGCCTTGGGGTATCGGCCACGGTGTTGTGGACGGCGCTGTCGGGTTTCGTCGCGGTGGCGGCGGTGGCGTTCTTCGCGATGTGGAGTGTGCTGTCGAACCTGCTGTGCGCGATTCTAATCTTCACCGTCGGCCCGTTCCGCCTCGGCGATGTGGTCGAGCTGGTGGACACCACCGACAAGCCCGGCGTCAAAGGCCGGGTGGTGGCGATCAATCTGCTGTACACCACATTGATCGAAGCCGAAGAACTGGGAACAGGCAGTGCCATGGTGCAAGTGCCGAACAGTCTGTTCTTCCAGCGTTCGGTGCGGCGCTGGCGCGGGAGTGATGTGTTTCCTTCGAGCGGTTTCGAGAAGTAGTCTTCGGGCGTCTGATCAGACGCCTTCGCGAGCAAGCCCGCTCCCACATTGGATCTGTGATCGACACAAATCCAATGTGGGAGCGGGCTTGATCGCGAAGAGGCCATCAGCCGCGCCCGGACCATCCAGCAAAAATCGGTAGTCATCCGGGCCAAACCGCATTAGCTTTGACGTCTGTCACGATTCACAGTCGAGGTGTGCGATGGAGCTTCAAACATGGCTGGCATTCTTTGCCGCCTGCTGGGTGATCAGTCTGTCCCCGGGCGCGGGCGCCATTGCGTCGATGTCCAGCGGTCTGCAATACGGTTTCTGGCGCGGCTACTGGAACGCGTTGGGCCTGCAAGTCGGCCTGGCGGTACAGATTGCAATTGTCGGCGCCGGGGTCGGCGCGATCCTCACCGCATCGGCCACCGCGTTCTATGCGATCAAATGGTTTGGCGTGGCCTATCTGGTCTATCTGGCGATCAAGCAATGGCGCGCGCTGCCCATGGACATGAGCGATGACGCCGCCGTGCGCCCGATCGGCAAGCCGCTGGCGCTGGTGTTCCGCGGCTTTCTGGTGAACATCAGCAACCCCAAGGCACTGGTGTTCATGCTCGCGGTGCTGCCGCAGTTCATCAATCCGCACGCACCGCTGCTGATGCAGTACCTGGTGATCGGCGTGACCATGATCTGCGTGGATCTGATTGTCATGGCCGGCTACACCGGTCTGGCGTCCAAGGTGCTGCGCCTGTTGCGCACACCGAAGCAGCAGAAGCGCATGAACCGCACGTTTGCCGGGCTGTTCATTGGCGCGGCGGCGTTCATGGCGACGTTGCGTAAAGCGGTGGTGTAAAACCCGCAGGCAGAAAAAAGGCGACCTCTTGGGGTCGCCTTTTTATTCCTGCTGATTTCTCCAGTGAACTCCGTTGTAGCGAGGGGATTCATCCCCGATGGGGCGCGAAGCGGCCCCGCTCTTGACCTGACAAGAAGGGGCCTGCTGCGCAGGCCATCGGGGATGAATCCCCTCACCACAGAGTTATTCACTCAGCCGACTAGTGCAAAATCACCGGCGCGGTATCACGCGGCAGATTGTTGCGCTGCTGCGCCTCACGCGGCTGCTCGTACCCGCCGCCACCGAGCTGCATGCTCAGTTGCCCGGCGACGTCTTCGCCGAGCGCTTTCGACACGTCACGCACCACCCGAGGGCGGTTCAGCGAGATCTTGATGTCGCGGCCGTTCACCAGTTTGGTGTCCTGCGCTTCGCCCATCGCCGTGAAGGCCGAAGTGATCTCGTAGGTCTTGGTGTTGATCAGGCTGAAATCGGCCACCAGCGTCAGGCCCAAAACCGCCGAATAGCTGTCGGTGTGCGCCAGCTCGTTCATGTCCTGGGTGAAGTCGATGTCCGACACGGTGCCGAACAGCACATAGTCGGCGCCCTTGAAGTTGCCGGCCTTGATCCGCTTGATCACGTCGTACACGTCACCCTTGGACGACGCGGTGTACGGCGTGCCCTGCACCAGCTGAAACATCCCGGTGCGGAGGATTTCACCCTTGATGTCGCCGGTGAATTTACGCAGCTCACCTTGTTCGATGTAGCTGGTGGTCGCTTCCAGCTCGTTGTAGTTCGAGGAACCACTGGAGCTGTAATAACCCTCGCGATAATTGTTCTGCGCCGAAACGATGTGGATGTACTGCTCCACCCGTTCCTGATACGCCAGATCCGTTACCGCGACTTTCGGGGCCGCTTGCACGCTGAACGCGCAAGCCAGGGCCATCATGCCAATCCATGTGCGCATCAATTAACGCTCCGTGGTTTTGCGGATCTCTTTTTCGTCCATCCACTCGGCCAGACCGCTTTCAACGTCGATCAGTTGCAGGCTGAATTTGTAGAAGACGTCCTTGTAATCGCTGCTGCGCTTGACGATCGAGCTGATCGAGCCTTCCAGGCGATATTTGGCAGCGATCATGTTGCCGGTCTTGGCCACGGTGCTCTTCTTGTACAGACCGCTCTGGTTTTGCAGCTTGAGCTGATCGACCTGGCTCTGCATCGCGGTGTTGTCGCTGGCGAAGCGGGCGGTGCCGGACTTCATCAGCTGAGTCTTGATGCTGGTGGTGATTTCGCGGGTATCGATGTACTCGCTGGTCTTGTTCTTCACGTCGTAGACCTGCACCACCGGGCGGCCCTGCAGGATGCCGGACTGGGCCAGCGAACGGGTCATCGATTCGGCGATCATTTGCAGGTCGGTCGAACCGAATTCGTTGGTCACGGTTTCAACCGCTTTGGTGTCGCCGTAGCTGATGTTCTTGCTGCCCAGGGTCGGCGAGGTGTTGGCGCAACCGGAAGCCAGCAGGGCGAGGACGGCGATCAAGGAAAAGCGTGCAAACATGGGAATGCTCTCTAAAACAGGAATAGGGTGGCGGACTTAAGGCGTCTTGAGTTCCAGGCGGAAATCCACGGCTTTCGGGGTCGGGGCGATGCCCTGGATGAAGCTGGTCTGGGCGCCGTACATCATCTGGCTTTTCCAGACTTCTTCCTCGGCGACCGGGAAACCTTCCGGGCCCAGCCAGGCGAAGCGGTAGTAGAACGTCTTGTTGCTGTTGAGGGTGTTGGTCAACTGCACATTGACGGTCATGAAGCCGTTCTCGCGGGCGACGCGCATGGCGCCAACCGCGATGTGTTTCTGCGGGCCCATGGCCACGACCTTGCTCGCGGCGCTGCCCGGCTCCGGTGGTGGCGGGGTGGCGCAGCCGCTGGCCAGGACGGCGAGAGCGGCAACGGCGAAGAGTTTCAAGCGCATGCAAAGACTCCGTTCTTAAGGTTGTTTGAGGCTGGCGACGTTGGTCGCGCCGGCGCTCGGGATGACGTGGGCGGCGAGGCCCGCAGCGAACACCTGATTGCCCACGGCGCGCAGGCTGATCACCTGGTAGCGCTGATCGACGGTGACCTTGACCACCGAGCCACCGACGGCGCTCGGCAGACTGACCTGGTGTTCGCCTTTCTTCAAGCGCAGACGCACCACTTGGGTGTTGTCCGGCAGGGTGCGCCACGTACGGGTATCGGCACCTTCCAGCACAGCTGAAGAAATACCCACGGCGAGGCCGGCCAGCGGGTTGGTTTCGTTGATCTTCTTCTGCGCCACGCCTTTGGTGATCGCGCGCACGGTGGTGCGGACGATGATCCCCGGCATGTCATCGCGCAGGGCGCGACGGGACATGGCGGTGGTGCTGTTGAGGGCGGTCAGGTTGACTTGCTGGCCATCGACGCCAATCTGCGCGAACGGTGCAGTGGAGGTGTCAGGCTTGATGATCGGGAACGACAGCGGGGTGATCACCACGTTGTTGGAGATCGGCAACGGCAGCGGCACGCGGATCGAGTCACGCGCCGGCGCCAGACCGCTTTGCACCACGATCAGGATGTCGCTGTCGTCGCTCTTGGTCGGCTTGTCGAGATTGACCAGCGCCTGCTCCAGCAGCGGCGTGTTCGGACGCAGTTCGGCGGCTTTACGGTAGCCCGGCGCAGCCAGGTCTTTCTCGCCCAGGGCTTCGTAGACGAAACCGGCCAGGTAATGGCTGAACGCACTCTGGTAGCTGTTTTTCAGGCTGACCACTTCTGGCGCATCGAGGCTGGCGACCGGGTAACCCTGCAGATCCTTGTACTGAGTCTTGATGCCTTCTTTTTCGGCCTCTTCCTCGCTCTTGAGGTATTCCTTGTCACGCAGGTCGGCGATCACCGCTTCACGTTCGTGAGTCTTCTTGATCGCGGTGCGGGCGCCGTCGAAGTCGTTGACCGCCAGCAGGTTGAGGGCCATCTGCGTGGTCAGCATGACTTTTTCGTAGTCGTAGCCTTCGTAGCGGCGGACCTTGTCATTAACGATGAAGCTGCCGAACTGCGCCAGGTATTTGCCGGAGTCGAGCTTGACCGCGTCTTCCCACTGCCCGACCACCTGATCGGCGCTGGTCCAGGCGTTCTGGCTGCCGGACAGGTCGCCCTTGGCGCGTAGCAACTCACCTTTCTCGAAGTAATAGAGCAAGTCTTTGTCGGGGCCGGTGTTGTTTTTTTCCAGCAGGGTCAGCGCGGCATCGACGTTGCCGGTGGCCAGTTGCTGGTTGGTCTGGGCCAGTTCCGAATCGTAGTTGCGAAACGCCGAACAGCCGGACAGCAGGGTGACAGCGCTGAGCGCGATCAAGGTGGGAGTGCGCAATGCCATGGGGGTACTTCTTCCCTGAGCTAGAAACTGCATCAGCCGCCGGTGCTGGTCGGGCTGGTGTGACCCATCGACAGTGGCGCTGGCCTCCTGCCAATTCCTCATAACCAGAGGAGCTTTTATGCCGCGTCGCTATAGCGCGGGCGCGGCATTATAAGCGGGCGATGCTGGCCATGTAATAGCTTTTTAATCGCACTTGTTAGTTTGGTGCCATTACTTATTTCACGGCGGATACGCGATTTCCCACCGACATGGCAGGTTGAAAAGCGCTGCCGTTTGCGTAAATCCGCTCGCCCAGCACGCGAAAGCCGATCATCTGGCGATTCTGGTCGATGCGGATGTTCAGTGGAGCGCCTGAAGTGTTCGGCAGGCTGATCTGGTGCTCGCCCTTTTTCAGACGCAGGCGCACGACCTGTGTCAGGTTGGGCAGGGTGCGCCAGGTGCGGGTGTCGGCCTGCTCGAAACCATCCCACTGGGTGACGTAGGAGGCCTTGGCCGGATTGCGGCGATTGTCGGTACCTTGAACGTCCGCCGCGAGGAACGCCCGGTAGGTGGTGCGCTGGATAATCCCGGGCATGTCGTCACGCAGTGTGCGCAAAGACATATCGGTGATGCTGTTGACCGCGATCAGCTTTTTCTCGCGACCGTCGATGCGGACCTGATTGAACGGCGCGGTGGAGTTATCCGGCACCATCACCGGGAAGGAAATGTTGGCGACGATCACCTGACCGTCCTTGAGCTGCACCGGATACGGTACGCGCACCGAGCTGCGGGCCGGTGCCAGACCACTTTGCACGATGATCAGCACATCGCTTTCGTCGGCCTTGAGTCCGGGGCTGTCGAGGTCGCGCAGTGCCTGTTGGAAAAACGGCATGTCCGGGCGCAGCTCGATGGCCTGACGATAACCGGGCGCCGCCAGGTCTTTTTCGCCGAGCGCCTCATAGGTGAAGCCGGCGAGGTAGTGACTGAACGCGCTCTGGTAACCGTTTTTCAGGGCAATCACTGCCGGGGATTCGAGCATCACCACCGGATAACCCTGCAGGTCCTTGTAGTGCACGCGCGCGCCCTGGGCCTTGGCCGCATCTTCGATACGTTCGTATTCCAGCTCCCGCTGCCGGGCGATCAGCGATTCGCGTTCGTGGGTTTTCTTGATGTCGGCACGGGCACCGTCGAAGTCATTCAGTGCCAATTGGTTGAGGGCCATTTGCGTGGTCAGCATGACTTTTTCATAGTCGTAGCCATCGTAGCGCCGCAGCTTGTCATTGATGATGCCGCCCCAGTGATCGCCCATCGCCGCGAGCAACTTGTCACCGGTGGTCTCGATCGTGTCCTGGCGCTCGATGATCATCTGCTCGGCGCTGCGCCAGGTTGTCTGGCTCTGCGGCAGCGCGCCGCCGGCGCTGAGGACGGCGCCCTTTTCGAAGTAGTAGAGCAGGTCTTTTTCCGGATCCGGGTTGTGCGCTTCGATCAGCGCCAGGGCGCCGTCGATATTGCCGGCCTTGAACTGGTCGGTGGTCTGTTGCAGTTCCAGGTCGTAGTTGCGATACGCGGCGCAGCCGCTCAGTTGCACAACAGCGGTGATCAACAGGGGCAGCAGCAAGCGGTGGCGCATGAGGGGGTTCATCCTTGAGCGGGAAATGCGACGAGGTGGCGCATTATAGGCGGCAATAGTGGCCAAGTGATGCGTGGTTTTTGTTTGCTGATTGCACAGATCATTTGGATCACGCGGTGGATTTACCGGTGGGATGGATGCGGGGTTTGGGCTAGCCTTGCTGGCCTGACGCTTAACCATTGCGGGACTTCAATGAATCAACTGCAAGCCATGCGCGCGTTTCGTTGCATCGTCGAGTGTCGCGGGTTCAGCGCCGCTGCCGAGCGCCTCGACACCACTCACTCGACGATCTCCCGACAGTTGCAGCAGCTGGAAAGCGAACTCGGCACGCGGCTGATCAATCGCAACACTCGTGGGTTCAACCTGACCACGGCGGGGCAGCAGTATTACGCGGCGTGCGTGGACATTCTCGAACGCCTCGATCAAGCCGCGCTGGCGGTCGGTCAGGCCCATGAAAGCCCCAGCGGTCTGCTGCGCATCAGTGCACCGATGGTGATCGGTACGCTGGAACTGGCGAGCTGGCTGCCGGCATTCCAGCAGCGCTATCCCGAGATTGAGGTGGACCTCTCCTGCGATGACCGTTTCGTCGATCTGATCGCCGAGGGCTTCGATGTAGCCCTGCGCATCTGCGGACCCCTGGCCGATTCATCCATGGTGGCGCGGTTGCTGACCGTCTCGGACATGTTGCTGGTGGCTTCGCCGGCTTACGTGGCGCGCAATGGTCTGGTACGTCTGGTGCGCGAACTCGCCGAGCATCAGTTGCTGGCGTTTGCCGGTGGCAGCGACTGGACGCTGACCGATGCGCGCGGGCTCACCAGCAGCGTGCGCGCGCAGGGCCGCTTCAAGGCCGATTCGATCAGTGCGTTGCATGCTGCCGCGCTGGCCGGGGTCGGCATCGCCGCGTTCACCCGGGCCACGGTGCAGGAGGATCTGCTCAGTGGTCGGCTGGTGCAGATCCTGCCCAACTACAACCTGGGGCAGCGCCACTATTACGCGCTCTATCCGCATGCCCGGCACGTCGCGCTGAAGGTGCAGGTGTTCGTCGAGTTCATGATGGAGCATTACCGCAACACACCCGTCGCGCTGCGTTAAAACGCCACGAGACATCGACAGAGCTTGAGTGAAAAGCGTTCGAAGTGAACAATATGTAACTTCGCATTTCCATTTGAGACTCATTCATGACTGCCGCGTCCCGATTCCTGGCCTGGCTGGTGTTCCCTCTGTTTGCCCTGAGCAGTTCCAGCCTGCTGGCCGACACCGTGGAAGGCGCCCCGCAGGCGCTGCACCTGCTCGATTACATCAGCGCCGACTACCCGCCGACGGTCGAGGCGGGCAAGGTCGTCGACGACGGCGAGTACCGTGAGCAACTGGAATTCACCCAGGTGTTGCAGGGGTTGATCGGCGGCCTGCCAGCCAAACCGGAGAAGGCGGCGCTGGAGCAGGGCGTCGAGGCCTTGCATGCGGCTATCACCGCGAAGCAGGACGGCGCTGAAGTCGCGCGTCAGGCCCGGCAACTGGGGGCGCAACTGGCGGTGGCGTATGAAGTCAGCCAGGCGCCGATCATCACTCCCGATCCGACCCGGGGCGCGCCGCTGTACGCCCAGAACTGCTCGGTGTGCCACGGCGCCAGCGGTGCCGGCGACGGCCCGGCGGGCCTCGGCATGACGCCGCCGCCGGCCAATCTGCGCGATGCCGCACGCATCGATCACCTGAGCCTGTACGCGATCTACAGCACCCTCGGCCAAGGCGTCGAAGGCACCGACATGCCGGCGTTCGCCGATCAACTGGACGACCGTCAGCGTTGGGATCTGGCGACCTACATTGCCGGTTTCAGTGCCGACCCGGCCGCAGCCAAGTCCGACAAGACCTTCAACATCGCTGATCTGGCGCGCCAGACCCCGGCCGAGGTGCAGGCCGCCGAAGGCCCGCAAGCGGCGGCGACCTTCCGTGCCCAGCGCGCCCAGCCACCGCAGGTCAAGCGCGGCCCGGCGCAGTTGCTCGATTACACCGCCGCCACGCTGGACAAGAGCCTGGCCGCGTATCGTGCCGGTGATCACGATCAGGCCTATGACCTGTCGGTGGCGGCGTATCTGGAAGGCTTCGAACTGGTCGAAAGCTCGCTGGATAACGTCGACGCCAACGTGCGCAAGGACACTGAAAAATCGCTGATGGCCTACCGTCAATCGTTGCAGGACGGCTTGCCGGTGGCGCAGGCCGAACAGCGTCTGGACGCGGCCAAGGGCAAATTGAAAGAGTCCGCGGAACTGCTCGGCAGCGATGGCCTGAGCTGGTCGCTGAGCTTCATTTCCGGCCTGCTGATTCTGCTGCGTGAAGGCCTCGAAGCGATTCTGGTGCTTGCGGCGATCCTCGCGTTCCTGCGCAATACCGGCCAGCAGTCGGCAGTGCGCAGCGTCAACATCGGTTGGGGCCTGGCGTTGCTCGCCGGGCTTGGCACCTGGGCGCTGGCGGCGTATGTGATCGACGTCAGCGGCTCGCAGCGGGAACTGCTTGAGGGCGCTACGGCGCTGTTCGCCAGCGTCATGGTGCTGTGGCTCGGCGTGTGGATGCACGACCGGCGGCACGCGGCGGCCTGGCAGGATTACATCAAGCAGAGTCTGGTGGGCGGCGGCGGGCGTTTCGGCTTCGCGATCCTCGCGTTCTTCTCGGTGTACCGCGAGTTGTTCGAAGTGATCCTGTTCTACGAAACCCTGTGGCTGCAGGCCGGCCCCGCCGGGCACGACGCGGTGCTGGCCGGTGGTGCGACGGCGCTGGTGCTGCTGATCGGTCTGGCCTGGGTGATCCTGCGCGGCTCGGCGAAACTGCCGCTGACGTTGTTCTTCAGCATCAACGCCGGTCTGCTCTGTGCGCTGTCGGTGGTGTTTGCCGGGCATGGTGTGAAAGCGCTGCAGGAAGCCGGGATCTTTGGCACGCGGCCAGTGGCGTTCTTTGAATTCGACTGGCTGGGGATTCATGCCGATGCCTATTCGCTGACGGCGCAGGCGCTGGCGATTCTGGCGATTGTTGTGTTGTATGGGCGCAGCCGGATGGCCGAGAAGCGGCGGGTCGTCGCTTAAAAAGCATTCGCTGGCGCTCACATTCGCGGGCAAGCCCGCTCCCACAGGATTAGCGTTAACCTTGTGGGAGCGTGGCTTGCCCGCGATGCTTTTAAGAGAGGAAAAGAAGATGCGTGTATGGATCGATGCCGACGCCTGCCCCCGGGCCGCCAAGGATCTGGTGGTGAAGTTCGCCCTCAAGCGCCAGTTCGAAGTGGTGCTGGTGGCCGGGCAGCCGCAGACCAAACCGGGGCTGGCCATCGTCAAACTGATCGTGGTGCCCAGCGGCCCGGATGCGGCGGACGATTATCTGGTCGAGCACGCCGTGCCCGGAGAGCTGGTGATCTGCAGCGATATTCCGCTGGCCGATCGTCTGGTGAAGAAAGGCGTGGCGGCGCTGGATCCGCGCGGCAAGGAGTTCGACGCGCAGAACATGGGCGAGCGCCTGGCGGTGCGCAACCTGTTCACCGACCTGCGCGAACAGGGCCAGATCAGCGGCGGCCCGGCGCCGTTCGGCGAACGCGAGAAGCAGGCGTTTGCCAATGCGCTGGACCGCATCCTCACGCGGCTGATCCGCAAACCCTGAGCCAAACACAAATCCCATGTGGGAGCGGGCTTGCTCGCGAAGGCGTCGTATCAGACAACATTGATTGGAATGACACACCGCTTTCGCGAGCAAGCCCGCTCCCACATTTCGCTCTGCATGCAGTCAGAGATCAAACATCGTTCTCGTGGGTGAGTTCGAGCACTCGGTCGACCAGTTTGTTGATCCCCGAAGCCGCTTCACTGATGTTCTGCGCCAGCATGTAAGCCGGGGTCGTCACCAGTTTGCGTGCCTTGTCTTCGATGATGTCGGTCACCGCGCAGTCTTCGTGGGTGGCGCCCATCTTGTTCATCGCGGTAGCAGTGTCGGCGTCATTGCCGATGGTGCAGGTCACGCCCGGGCCGTAGATCTTTGCCGCCAGTGCCGGCGAGATGCACATCAGGCCTACCGGTTTACCCGCTTCGGCAAACGCTTCGGCCAGTTCCAGCACTTGCGGCTGCACGCTGCAGCCGGCGCCTTCGACGGCGAAATTCGAGAGGTTCTTCGCCGCACCAAAACCGCCAGGCACGATCAGCGCGTCGAAGTCATCGACGTTGGCCTCGCGGATGTCCTTGATGTTGCCGCGGGCAATGCGCGCTGACTCGACCAGCACATTGCGCGTCTCGGGCATTTCTTCACCGGTCAGGTGATTGATTACATGCAATTGCGCGATGTTCGGGGCGAAGCATTGCACCTGCGCGCCACGTTGATCCAGGCGCAGCAGGGTGATGACGCTCTCGTGGATCTCGGCGCCGTCGTACACGCCGCTGCCGGACAGGATCACTGCAACTTTTTTGCTCATGGGTTTCTCTCCAGGTTCATGGCGCTAAATGTCCACTAAATTGTCGCGCGTTGCCATAGGGGGAAAGAACGGCTACACCTAGGATCTGTCCATAGAATCCGACCGGGGCGCGCCATGGACTTCATTCTGTATGCAGTGCCGTTTTTCTTCGTGCTGATGGCCGCCGAGCTGCTTGCCGATCGCTGGCGCGGGACCAGCCACTATCGCCTCGCCGATTCGGTCAACAGCCTCAGCGCCGGGGTGTTGTCGACCACCACCGGCCTGCTGACCAAGGGGGTTGGGCTGCTGACGTATGCGTTTGCCCTGGATCATCTGGCGCTGATCAGGTTGTCGGCGGACAGCCTCTGGGTCTGGGTGCTGGCCTTCGTCTTCTATGACTTCTGCTATTACTGGCTGCACCGGTTGGGCCATGAGCGCAACATTCTCTGGGCCGCGCACTCGGTGCATCACCAGAGCGAGGAGTACAACCTCTCCACGGCGTTGCGCCAGACCAGTACCGGTTTTCTGCTGGGCTGGATCTTCTATTTGCCGATGGCCGTGCTCGGCGTGCCGCTGCTGGTGTTTGTCAGCGTCGCGGCGATGAATCTGCTGTATCAGTTCTGGGTGCACACCCGGCACATTCCCAAGCTCGGCGGGTTCGAGTGGTTCTTCGTTACGCCATCCAATCATCGGGCCCACCATGCACAGAACGCTCTCTACATGGATCGCAACTACGGCGGGGTGTTCATTCTTTGGGATCGGCTGTTCGGCACATTCCAGGAAGAGGACGATAACGAGCCAGTGATATTCGGTGTGACCACGCCGCTGGCGAGCTGGAATCCGCTGTGGGCCAACGTGCAGTTTTATGCGCAGCTGTGGGACGACGCCCGCCGCGCCGAACGTCCGTGGGACAAGCTGCGAATCTGGTTCATGCGCACTGGCTGGCGTCCGGCGGATGTCGCGGCCAAGTACCCGCTGAACAAACCGGACCTGAGCCGCTTCCGCAAATTCGAAGTGCCGCTCGACAGCCGCCGCCAGTGGTATGTGGCCTTGCAGTTCTGCGTCTATATCGCGCTGGGCAGTTACCTGATGGGGCAGGCGCAGCATCTGCCGATCGCCGCGTTGCTGCTGGGTTGGGGCGCGGTGGCGTGGGGGTTGTTTGTGCTGGGGGTGGCGCTGGAGAGTCGCCCATGGGCGTTGTCGGTCGAGCTGCTGCGGCTGGCGTCGAACCTGCCGCTGGTGTGGCTGGCGCCGCTGCTCGGGCTATGGCCGGCCAGCCCGTTGGCCTGGGCTGGTTTGCTCGGTTACAGCCTGCTCAGCGGCATCGGGCTGTATGGCTGTCGCCAGCGTGTTACTCGGCTGGCGTCTTAGGTTCGGCGGGTTTGGCTTGCTCCGCTTGAAGCAGGTGCGCCGCTTTTGCGGCTTGCTCGTCGGCGTAAACCTGCTTGGCCAGGCGCGCATTCTTGAAGCGGCGACGCAGCCACAGGCCGACACCCAGTACCAACAGCGCGCCGAGCACCCACAGTTCGTACTTCTTGATGCTGCCGAGCATGCCTTCGAGCACCGCACCGAAGTGGTAGGCGGCGGCCGCGAGGGCGCTGGCCCAGATTGCCGCACCGATGCCGTTGAGCAGCAGATAACGTCCCGGCGGATACCCCGACAGGCCGATCGCCACCGGCATCACCGTGCGCAGGCCATAGACGAAGCGAAAGCTCAGGACCCAGATGTCCGGGTGCTTGCGGATGTGTTCCAGCGCGCGGTCGCCCATCATCTGCCAGCGCGGTTTGCGCGCCAGTAATTTGCGCCCGTGCTTGCGCCCTAGGAAGTACCACAGCTGATCGCCGGCATAGCTGCCGAAGAACGCCACGACCACCACCAGGTTGATGTCCATGTATCCACGGAACGCGAGGAAGCCTGCGAGCACCAGGATGGTTTCGCCTTCGAAGAACGTGCCGAGGAACAAGGCAAAGTAGCCGAAGTCATGCAGAAATTGTTGGAGCATTGTCTGGGTGCTGGCGAAATGAACGCGCAGCCTAACCCTTCGGACACATTCAGGAAAGTGTCGAAATGTGTCTCGACGTGAACAATTCCTACGCTGACAATGGAATGCGGCTACATGTCACGGGGTGCGCACAACTGTAATCTGTTGGTCATAATGGCCGCTTATAACTGTCACGCTCGCCCGTTTGCGCGGGCTCAGGAGTCTGCCGTGAGCTTTACCCCTGCCAACCGTTTGTTTCCAGCCACGCGTTTGCGCCGCAACCGTCGTGATGATTTTTCGCGCCGGCTGGTTCGGGAAAACGTACTGACGGTCGATGACCTGATCCTGCCGGTGTTCGTGCTTGAGGGTGAAAACCGTCGCGAAGCCGTGGCCTCGATGCCCGGTGTCGAACGTCTGACCATCGATCTGCTGCTTGAAGAGGCGGCGCAATGGGTCGAACTGGGGATCCCGGCGCTGGCGCTGTTCCCGGTCACGCCAACCGAATTGAAATCCCTCGACGCTGCCGAAGCCTGGAACCCGCAGGGCATTGCCCAGCGCGCCACCCGCGCCTTGCGTGAGCGTTTCCCGGAATTGGGAGTGATCACCGACGTCGCGCTTGATCCGTTCACCACCCACGGTCAGGACGGTATTCTCGACGAAGATGGCTACGTGCAGAACGACATCACCGTCGACGCACTGGTCAAACAGGCTTTGTCCCACGCCGAGGCCGGCGCTCAGGTCGTGGCGCCGTCGGACATGATGGACGGTCGCATCCAGGCGATCCGCGAGGCGCTGGAGCTGGCCGGTCACGTCAACGTGCGGATCATGGCCTACTCGGCCAAGTACGCCAGCGCCTATTACGGGCCGTTCCGCGATGCCGTGGGTTCGGCAGCGAATCTGGGCAAGGCCAACAAGGCCTCCTATCAGATGGACCCGGCCAACAGCGACGAAGCGCTGCACGAAGTCGGTGCGGACTTGTCTGAAGGCGCGGACATGGTCATGGTCAAACCCGGCATGCCGTACCTGGACATTCTTTTCCGGGTAAAAGATGCCTTCAAGGTGCCGACCTTCGTCTATCAGGTTAGCGGCGAATACGCCATGCACATGGCGGCGATCCAGAATGGCTGGTTGAGCGAGGCGGTGATTGTCGAATCACTGACCGCCTTTAAACGTGCCGGCGCTGATGGCATCCTGACTTACTTTGCTGTCCGTGCCGCTCAATTGTTACGAGAGCAGAAATAGCCCTCCCAGGAACATTCGATGAATACCGAAGGACTCACTGAAACTGCAGTAAAAGAAGCTCAACCGGTGGTGGAGCAAATCACCGAAACCCCGCCGGAACTGGAGCCTGCGCCACCCGCGCCGGTCACCGAACCCGTCGCGGCGGCGCCAGTGATTGCGATCCCGGGCCTAGATGACAGCAGCCTGTACATCCACCGCGAGCTCTCGCAACTGCAGTTCAACATCCGCGTGCTGGAACAGGCGCTGGACGAGTCCTATCCGTTGCTGGAGCGGCTGAAGTTCCTGCTGATCTTCTCCAGCAACCTCGACGAATTCTTCGAGATCCGCGTCGCCGGCCTGAAGAAGCAGATCACTTTCGCCCGCGAACAGGCCGGTGCCGACGGTCTGCAACCGCATCAGGCGCTGGCGCGGATCAGCGAGCTGGTGCACGGTCACGTTGACCGCCAGTACGCGATTCTCAACGACATCCTGCTGCCGGAGCTGGAAAAGCATCAGGTGCGCTTCATCCGTCGCCGTCACTGGACGACCAAGATCAAGACCTGGGTGCGCCGCTACTTCCGCGATGAGATCGCACCGATCATCACCCCGATCGGCCTCGACCCGACGCACCCGTTCCCGTTGCTGGTGAACAAGAGCCTGAACTTCATCGTCGAACTGGAAGGCATCGACGCCTTCGGTCGCGATTCCGGTCTGGCGATCATCCCGGCACCGCGTCTGCTGCCACGGATCATCAAGGTTCCGGAGGAAGTCGGCGGCCCGGGCGACAACTATGTGTTCCTCTCGTCGATGATCCACGCCCACGCCGATGACCTGTTCCAGGGCATGAAGGTCAAGGGCTGCTACCAGTTCCGCCTGACCCGAAACGCCGACCTGGCGCTCGACTCCGAAGACGTCGAAGACCTGGCGCGCGCCCTGCGTGGCGAGCTGTTCTCGCGGCGCTACGGTGATGCGGTGCGTCTGGAAGTCGCCGACACCTGCCCGAAACACCTGTCGGACTATCTGCTCAAGCAGTTCAACCTGAGCGAGACCGAGCTGTATCAGGTCAACGGCCCGGTCAACCTGACCCGTCTGTTCAGCATCACCGGTCTGGACAGCCATCCGGAGCTGCAATACACGCCGTTCACCCCGCAGATCCCGAAACTGCTGCAGAACAGCGAGAACATTTTCAGCGTGGTGAGCAAACAGGACATTCTGTTGCTGCACCCGTTCGAGTCGTTCACCCCGGTGGTCGACCTGTTGCGCCAAGCCGCCAAAGATCCGCATGTATTGGCCGTGCGCCAGACCCTGTACCGTTCCGGCGCCAACTCGGAAATCGTCGATGCGCTGGTGGACGCCGCGCGTAACGGCAAGGAAGTGACCGCGGTGATCGAACTGCGCGCACGCTTCGACGAAGAGTCCAACCTGCAACTGGCCAGCCGTCTGCAAGCGGCCGGTGCGGTGGTGATTTACGGCGTGGTCGGCTTCAAGACCCACGCCAAGATGATGCTGATCCTGCGTCGCGAGGCCGGCGAGATCGTGCGTTACGCGCACCTCGGCACCGGTAACTACCACGCCGGCAACGCCCGTCTGTACACCGACTACAGCCTGCTGACCTCCGACGACGCGCTTTGCGAAGACGTCGGCAAACTGTTCAGTCAGTTGATCGGCATGGGTAAAACCCTGCGCATGAAGAAGCTGCTGCATGCGCCGTTCACCCTGAAGAAGGGCATGCTCGACATGATTGCCCGGGAGACCCAGTTCGCCCTCGATGGCAAACCGGCGCACATCATCGCCAAGTTCAACTCGCTGACCGATCCGAAGATCATCCGCGCGCTGTACAAGGCCAGCCAGTCCGGCGTGCGCATTGATCTGGTGGTGCGTGGCATGTGCTGCCTGCGTCCGGGCATCGCCGGGGTTTCGCACAACATCCATGTGCGCTCGATCATCGGTCGCTTCCTCGAGCACACCCGGGTGTTCTACTTCCTCAATGGTGGCGAGGAGCAGATGTTCCTCTCCAGCGCCGACTGGATGGAGCGCAACCTCGACAAGCGCGTCGAGACTTGCTTCCCGGTGGAAGGCAAGAAGCTGCTGACCCGCGTCAAGAAAGAGCTGGAGCTGTACCTGACCGACAACACCCACAGCTGGAGCCTGCAGTCGGATGGCCGTTACATCCGCAACACGCCAACCGGCAACCAGAACCCGCGCAGTGCGCAGGCGACGTTGCTGGAGCGGCTGGGCAGCCCGATTCTGCCGGTGAGCAGCTGAGGCCTTGAAGGTCAAAAACCCCTCACCCTAACCCTCTCCCCGAGGGAGAGGGGACTGACCGAGATGAATGGTCGAGTTACGCCGACCCGAAATATCGGGTCGAAGTCAGGTTTTGAAAACAACACGGATCGGCTCCCTCTCCCTCGGGAGAGGGCTGGGGTGAGGGGCAGGTCCACACCCGCACTCAAGTCGAACCCAATAAAAAAGGCGATCCAGAAGGATCGCCTTTTTTGCAGCTGAAATTTAACTCAGTGAACAGTGAGGACAATCCCCACCCGCGTCAGCCAGTCGGCTTCGAGACCAAAGTCGGCCTGAGTCAGCTGATTCTCATCCAGCCAATTCTCCGGGAATTCCACGTCGAGGTTGTCGCCCTTGGCATGCAGCGTCACTTGCGGCATCGCCTGGGTACCACGGATGTGGTGGAACAGGATCGCGAAGCGCAGCAGCACACAGAGGCGGATCAGCTTGTCGCCGTCGTCACCGAATTCGGCGAACTTGTCCTTGGGGATGTTGCGGCGATGGCCGCGCACCAGCAGCGCGAGCATTTGCTGGTCTTCTCGGGAGAACCCGGCCAGATCCGAGTGCTCGATCAGGTAGGCGCCGTGCTTGTGGTAGTGGTAGTGCGCGATGTCGAGGCCGACTTCGTGGACTTTCGCCGCCCAGCCCAGCAGTTCACGCCAGATGCCGTCGTCCAGTTCCCAGTCTTTGGCGACCTGATCGAAAGCGTGCAGGGCTTTACGTTCTACCCGCGCGGCCTGTTCCAGGTCGACGTGGTAACGCTCCATCAGCGAAGTCAGGGTGCGCTCGCGCACGTCTTCGTGGTGATGGCGGCCGAGCAGGTCGTAGAGCACGCCTTCACGCAGCGCGCCTTCGCAGTGATCCATGAGTTGCAGTTCGAGGGCATCGAAGATCGCCTCGAGAATTGCCAGACCTGCGGGGAAGATCGCCCGACGGTCAGGTTTGATGCCTTCGAAGTCGATCTTGTCGACGTCACCCAGTTTGAACAGACGACGCTTGAGCCACGCCAAACCTTCGGCATTCACTTCGCCGGTGCCATGCCCGCCGGCCTTCAGCGCCAGACCGATGGCGCGGATGGTGCCCGAGGAGCCGATGGCTTCATCCCAGGTCAGGCGGTGCAGGGCGTGTTCGATGCTCATGATCTCCAGCCGTGCCGCGGTATACGCCTGGGCGTAACGGGCCGGGGTGATCTTGCCGTCCTTGAAGTAGCGCTGGGTGAAGCTGACGCAGCCCATTTGCAAGCTTTCGCGCAGCAAGGGCTCGAAGCGCTGACCGATGATGAATTCGGTACTGCCGCCGCCGATGTCGGCCACCAGGCGCTTGCCCGGGGTGTCGGCGAGGGTGTGCGAAACGCCCAGATAAATCAGCCGCGCTTCTTCACGGCCGGAGATGACTTCCACCGGGTGACCGAGGATTTCTTCGGCGCGGTGGATGAATTCCAGGCGATTGCGCGCTTCGCGCAAGGCGTTGGTGCCGACGATCCGCACGGCGCCCAGCGGCATGCCGTTGATCAGTTGGGCAAAACGCTTGAGGCAGTCGAGGCCACGCTGCATCGATTCTTCGTTGAGATGGCGCTCATCGTCGATACCGGCGGCGAGCTGCACTTTCTCTCCGAGGCGCTCCAGGATACGGATTTCACCGTTCTGGGCCTTGGCCACGACCATGTGGAAGCTGTTGGAGCCCAGGTCGATTGCGGCGATCAGGGACAGATTCTTGGCTTTGGATTGCGGCATGGTCTGGGGGTCTCGGTCGATAACCCCGCCATCGTGCCACGATCAAACGCTGGCGCCAACGCGCATGGCTCAAACCGTTGATCCAACACAGCTTCTGTGGCGAGGGAGCTTGCTCCCGCTGGGCTGCGAAGCGGCCCTGAAGCCATTCACCTTGATATTCAGGTAAATCGCGGTCGGCGGGTTTCACGACTGCTGCGCAGCCGAGCGGGAGCAAGCTCCCTCGCCACAGGAGCGTGCCGGCTCAGTTGGCGGCTTCCACGGTGCCAATGAAATTCGCCAGCTCCGCCGTCTGCGGATGGGCGAACAACACCTGCGGATCCCCCACCTCATGCACCTTGCCATGGTGCATGAACACCAGTTTGTCACCGACTTCCCGGGCAAAGCGCATTTCGTGGGTGACCATGATCAGCGTCATGCCTTCCTTGGCCAGTTGGCGCACCACAGCGAGCACTTCGTTGACCAGTTCCGGGTCCAGCGCCGAGGTGATTTCGTCGCACAGCAGGACTTTCGGCGACATCGCCAGTGCCCGGGCAATCGCTACGCGCTGTTGCTGTCCACCGGACAAACGATCCGGGAAGGCGTCGAACTTCTCCCCCAGCCCGACGCGTTCGAGCATCTTGCGCGCCAGCTCCGCAGCCTTGGCCTTGGGTACTTTCTGCACCACCTGCGGCGCGAGCATCACGTTTTCGCCGACGGTCAGGTGCGGGAACAGGTTGAACTGCTGAAACACCATGCCGACTTTCTGCCGCAGGCTGCGCAGGTCGGCGCGGGCGGCGTCGAGGTATTCGCCGTCGACTTCGATCACCCCGTCGTTGATCGACTCCAGGCCATTGAGGGTGCGCAGCAGGGTGGATTTGCCCGAGCCGCTGCGGCCGATGATTGCCACCACCTGGCCTTCCTCGACACTGAGGTCGATGCCTTTGAGTACGTGGTGATCGCCGTAGTATTTATGCAGGGCGGAAATTCTAAGCAGAGGCATGCAGTCTCCTTTCCAGGTAGCGCGCACTGAGCGACAAGGGGTAGCAGAGCAGGAAGTAGCCGAGGGCGACGAGGCCGTAGACCATGAACGGTTCGAAGGTGGCGTTGGCGAGCATGCCGCCGGTCTTGGTCAGCTCGGTGAAACCGATGATCGAGGTCACCGCAGTGCCCTTGACCACTTGCACCGAGAAGCCCACGGTCGGCGCCACGGCGATGCGCAGCGCCTGCGGCAGGATCACGTAGCGCAACTGCTCCAGCGGATTCAGCGCCAGGCTCGACGAGGCTTCCCACTGGCCATTGGGGATCGCTTCGACGCAGCCGCGCCAGATCTCCGCCAGATAGGCACTGGTAAACAGCGTCAAGGCAATCGCCGCCGCCATCCACGGCGAGATTTCGATCCCGGCCAGCGCCACGCCGAAGAAAACCAGAAACAGCTGCATCAGCAACGGTGTGCCCTGGAACAACTCGATCCAGGTGCGGGCGATGTTGCTCGGCAAGCGGTTTTTCGAAATGCGCATCACCAGAATCAGCAGCCCGACGAGGCCGCCGCCGATGAACGCTACCAGCGACAGCGCCAGCGTCCATTGCAGGCCGGTGAGCAGGTTGCGCAGGATGTCCCAGAAGGTGAAGTCGCTCATCGGCTGCTCCTCGCGATATAGCGGCGGCCGACCCAGTTCAGCAGCTGGCGGATCAGCAGCGCCATGCACAGGTAGATCAGCGTGGTCAGCGCATAGGTTTCAAAGGCGCGGAAGTTGCGTGATTGAATGAAGTTGGCGGCGAAGCTCAGCTCCTCGGTGGCGATTTGCGAACACACCGCCGAGCCGAGCATGACGATGATGATCTGGCTGCTCAGGGCCGGCCAGACCTTGCCCAGCGCCGGCAGCAGGATCACGTGACGGAACGCCTCGAAACGGCTCATCGCCAGTGCGGCGGCGGCCTCCAGTTGTCCGCGCGGAATCGCCTGGATGCCGGCGCGGATGATCTCGGTCGAATACGCACCGAGGTTGATCACCATCGCCAGCACCGCCGCCTGCCACTCGGAAATCTGCACCCCGAGCGACGGCAGGCCGAAGAAGATGAAGAACAGTTGCACCAGAAACGGCGTGTTGCGGATCAACTCGACGTAGACGCCGAAGATTGCCGAGAACGGGCGGATGTTCCACGCCCGCACCAGCGCGCCGACAATGCCCACGCCGACCCCGAATAGCGCGCCAATCGCCGTCAGCTCCAGGGTAAACAGTGCGCCGCGCAGCAACAGATCGGTGTTTTGCAGCACCGGCATGAAATCGAACTGATAAGCCATCAATTGTCTCCCGCGCGATCGATCAGAGATCGGCCGGCAGCGGCTCTTTGAGCCAGGTCTGCGAGTTTTTCTCCAGCGCGCCGTCAGCCTTGGCGGTGGCGAGGATCTCGTTGACCTTGCCCAGCAGCGCCGGCTCGTTCTTGTTCACGCCAACGTAGACCGGCGAATCCTTGAGCTTCACTTTCAGCGCCGGTACGCGTTTCGGGTTCTTCTCGCTGATGGCGACCATCACCACGTTGCCGCTGGCGATCAGGTCGACTTGCCCGGCGAGGTAGGCGGCGATGGTCGAGTTGTTGTCTTCGAAACGCTTGATGGTCACGCCTTCGGGGGCGACCTTGGTCAGCTCAATGTCTTCGATAGCGCCACGAGTGACGCTGATGGTCTTGCCTTTGAGGTCGTCGAGGCTGCTGATGGCCGCGTCCGGCGGGCCGAACACGGCGAGGTAGAACGGCGCGTAGGCGTTGGAGAAGTCGATGACTTTCTCGCGCTCCGGGTTCTTGCCCAGGCTGGAGATCACCAGGTCGACCTTGCCGGTGGTCAGGAACGGGATGCGGTTGGTGCTGTTGACCGGGGTCAGTTCAAGTTTGACCTTGAGTTGGTCGGCCAGCAGCTTTGCCGTATCGATATCCAGGCCGCGGGGTTTCATGTCCGGGCCGACCGAGCCGAATGGCGGGAAGTCCTGGGGCACCGCGACTTTCAGCGTGCCGCGTTTGACCACGTCGTCCAGACCGTCGGCGTGGGCGGGGGCCTGGCTCAGCAGCAGGCTGGCAAACAGGGCGGTGAGGAGGGCGCTGTAACGCAGGCTCATGGCAAATCTCCGGATCGGCGGGAAGTGTTTTCTGCGATCGGACAGAGCACGCGCCGTGCCAATACCCGGATTTATCCCCGGCAGGCCGCGGGTTTGCCGGGTTTGTTCGGTCTTACTGGTCTGAACAGTCAGGTGGTTTTTCGCACCTCGATAGCGCATCGACAGCGGACGCCGAACCCCGCTGGGGCACGACTTGCCGGATCCGGCGAATAGCTTTACAACTAGCCGCACCTTGGCCTGGCTCGTCTGAAAAAACATGAACTCGATCTCCCGTGCGGTACCCGAAGTGGCGCTGCAAGCGATCCGCAAACTGATCACCGAACAGGGTTTCGGCGTGGGCGATGCGTTGCCGTCGCAACGGGACCTGGCGGTGCAACTGGGGGTCAGCCGCGCGTCGTTGCGTGAGGCGCTGTCGTCGCTCAGTGCGCTGGGCGTGGTCAGCATCCAGCCGGGCAAAGGCGTGTTCGTGCAGGCGCCGGTGGAACTTGGGCACGGTGAAAATGCCCCGGGTTGGCCGTTTGCGGCGCAGGCCTCGCCGCTGGATATCTTTCAGTTGCGCTATGCACTGGAGGGTTTTGCCGCCGGGTTGGCGGCGGTGACCTTGAGCACGTTCGATCTGGATGCGCTGGAGGACAACGTTGCGGCGATGCGCGAGCAATTGAAGGCTGGGGACTTCGAGGCCGCGGCGAAACTCGACTTCGAATTCCACCGGCGCATTCTGCTGGCCAGCGGCAATCAGGCGATGCTGAGCATCCTCACCGCCAGCGCCGAAATCTTTCTCGAGAGTCAGAAACTACCGTTCATCCGCGCCGAACGGGCGATGGAAACCTGGCAGGAGCACCGCAAGATCCTTCGTGCCCTGGCGCGCCGGGCGTCCGCTGCCGCCCAGAAAGCCATGCAGGAGCACGTGCGCAACGCGGCACTGCGCACCGGGATCGCCTTCATCGCCCCCGCCACCGCGTGACTTGAGCTATACCCAGACTCATGGGGCGCCATAGCAAGACTCAATCATCTGCGGCTTCCTGAACAAGGGAAGGGCGGATATGATGGGCCACGTTTTTTTGCTTACAACCTGGAGAATTCCATGAGCAGCGATCTTATCAAACACGTTAGCGACGCCAGCTTCGAAGCCGACGTACTCAAGGCCGAAGGCGCTGTACTGGTCGACTACTGGGCTGAATGGTGCGGCCCTTGCAAAATGATCGCTCCGGTTCTGGACGAGATTGCCGAGACTTACAAAGGCAAGCTGACCGTCGCCAAACTGAACATCGACGAAAACCAGGAAACCCCGGCCAAGCACGGCGTGCGTGGTATCCCGACGCTGATGCTGTTCAAGAACGGCAACGTTGAAGCGACCAAGGTCGGCGCTCTGTCGAAGTCGCAACTGGCTGCTTTCCTCGACGCCAACATCTAAGCGTCGCTGCAAAGTGCCCTGAAAAAGCCCCGCAAATTGCGGGGCTTTTTGCGTATTCAGGGCTAGACGCTCCGAAATTCAGGTGGTACATTCGGCCCCGCACTGGTTTCTCCACTGCCCCCTGCTAGCCGTCGCCGACGCACTCCTTTTCGAACAAGTTCGCGATCCTGTCGCCTTCTCCGCGGCGCGGCCTCATTAAGCCAAAAGCTTAATTTCCCCCCTCCATAAATGATTACGTCATTCCTATATGAATCTGACTGAACTCAAGCAAAAGCCGATTACCGAACTGCTCGAATTGGCCGAACAGATGGGCATAGAGAATATGGCCCGTTCGCGCAAGCAGGACGTGATTTTCTCCCTGCTGAAAAAGCACGCGAAAAGCGGCGAGGAAATCTCCGGTGATGGCGTGCTGGAGATTCTCCAGGACGGCTTCGGCTTCCTGCGCTCCGCTGACGCTTCCTACCTCGCCGGCCCGGACGATATCTACGTCTCGCCGAGCCAGATCCGTCGTTTCAACTTGCGCACCGGTGACACCATCGTTGGCAAGATCCGCCCTCCGAAGGAAGGCGAGCGTTACTTCGCTCTGCTCAAGGTCGACACGATCAACTTCGATCGTCCGGAGAACGCGAAGAACAAGATTCTCTTCGAGAACCTGACCCCGCTGTTCCCGACCGTGCGCATGAAGATGGAAGCCGGTAACGGTTCCACCGAAGACCTGACCGGTCGTGTGATCGACCTGTGCGCCCCGATCGGCAAAGGCCAGCGTGGTCTGATCGTTGCACCGCCGAAAGCCGGTAAAACGATCATGCTGCAGAACATCGCGGCGAACATCGCCCGGAACAATCCTGAAGTTCACCTGATCGTGCTGTTGATCGACGAACGTCCGGAAGAAGTGACCGAAATGCAGCGCACCGTGCGTGGCGAAGTGGTTGCCTCGACCTTCGACGAGCCGCCGACCCGTCACGTGCAGGTTGCCGAAATGGTGATCGAGAAGGCCAAGCGCCTGGTCGAACACAAGAAGGACGTGGTGATCCTGCTCGACTCCATCACCCGTCTGGCCCGTGCCTACAACACCGTGATCCCGAGCTCCGGCAAGGTGCTGACCGGTGGTGTTGACGCCCACGCCCTGGAGAAACCGAAGCGTTTCTTCGGTGCTGCGCGCAACATCGAAGAAGGCGGCTCGCTGACCATTATCGCCACCGCGCTGGTTGAAACCGGCTCGAAGATGGACGAAGTGATCTACGAAGAGTTCAAGGGTACCGGCAACATGGAACTGCCGCTGGACCGCAAGATTGCGGAAAAGCGCGTCTTCCCGGCCATCAACATCAACCGTTCCGGCACCCGCCGCGAAGAGTTGCTGACCGCCGACGACGAACTGCAGCGAATGTGGATCCTGCGCAAGCTGCTGCACCCGATGGACGAAGTGGCTGCCATCGAGTTCCTGGTCGACAAGCTGAAAACGACCAAGACCAACGACGAGTTCTTCCTGTCGATGAAGCGCAAGTAAGACGAAAGCTGTTTAAAAAGAGCGCCCCGCAAGGGCGCTTTTTTTTGTATCGGTATATTTGTATCTGGATTGAAATTTGTACGACTGATAACTTTCGCCCTTTCCTTGGACTTTGTATCCGAAAAACGAGAAAGGGCTTTCATGCACACGTTTGGCAATCGCCGTGATATCGACGGATTACGGGCACTGGCGGTTATTCCCGTCGTACTTTTTCATTTCGGATTCAATACATTCAGTGGCGGCTTTGTCGGCGTTGATGTGTTCTTCGTCATCTCCGGCTTCCTGATCACCACCATCCTGTTCCGTGAAATCAGTGCACAGCGTTTCAGCTTCGTTGATTTCTGGGCGCGCCGTGCCCGCCGCATCATTCCTGCCCTGACCGTGGTGATGCTGGTCACGCTGGCGTTCGGCTGGCTGCTGCTGACAGCCAAAGACTTTGCCGAACTGGGACGAACGGTGCGCTATCAGTCGCTGTTCATCTCCAACATTCTGTTCATGCGCGAGGACGGCTACTTTCAGCCTGCCTCCGATCTGAAGCCGCTGCTGCATACCTGGTCGCTGGCGGTGGAGGAGCAGTACTACATATTCTTCCCGTTGCTGATGGCAGCCCTGATTCGTTATGCCCGTCATTGGCGCTGGATGTTGTTCGCCGTGCTGCTGTTGTCGTTCGGCCTGAATATTCATCACATCGGGTACAAGCCGGAATTCACCTTCTTTTCACTGCCAACCCGGGCCTGGGAACTGCTCTGTGGCGCCATGCTGGCAGTGATCCCGCCGCCAAGGCAGGCCGTGCGTGGCTGGGTTTACCAAGGGGTGGGACTCGCCGGTCTGGCGGCGGTGCTGGTCGCGGTGTTCACGTTCGACAAGTCCACCGTGTTCCCGGGCTGGGCCGCGCTGTTGCCGGTCCTGGGCACCACGGCGCTGATCTGGTCGGGTGCGCAAGGGCCGAGCTGGACGGCGCGCCTGTTGAGTCTGCGTGCGCTGGTCTGGGTCGGTTTGCTCTCTTACTCGCTGTACCTGTGGCACTGGCCGGTCTATGTCTACGCCAACGCCATTTCCATCGACGGTATTCAGCCGCTGGAGGCGCTGGGCTGGATTGCCCTGTCGCTGGGCCTGGCGTGGCTGAGCCTGCGCTATGTCGAGTTGCCGTTCCGGGAGAAGCGTCTGCTCGCCAGCCGTAAGGCGGTGTTGACCGGGGCTGTCGCTGCCATCGTGGTACTGGCGACGACAGGCACGATGATCCGCGAGTCTGACGGTGTTCCGCAGCGGTTGACCGGCAAGGCCCTGGAATATGCACAGTCCCGCGAATGGCGGAACGGGCAGATGAAATGCATGTTGGTCACCCAGGACACGGTGCCGGACAAGGCCTGTCTGCTTGGTGACAATCAGGATGTACCGGCCACTCAAATGGTTTGGGGTGACAGTCACGCCGCTGCGCTGCTGCCGGCCATCGATAGCAATGCACGTCACGAAGGCCGCCCTGTCTGGTTGTTCAGCATGAGCGCCTGCTCGCCGATTATCGCCGATGACCAGCGTCAACGGTGCAAAGACTTCAACGTCCACACCATGGAAAAAGTGCGCAGCCTCGGGATCAAGGATGTGGTGCTGGCGTCCAACTGGAGCCTGTACATGTATGGTCGCGAAGACGGCGACAAAAAGGTTTTGCTCAACCCCCGGGACAATACCGCCGAAGCCGAACAACGCATGGCTGCCGGGCTCAAGGCGCGCGTGGCCGCGTTGCGAGAGGCCGGGGTGCAAGTCTGGCTGTTCAAGGATGTGCCGCTGCAACGCAAAGGCAGCATCAACCGCCTCACCAGCCTGGCGCGGATCGGGCGTTCGGCCGAGGGCCTCGGTCGCCCGCTGGAAGAACATCTGGCGCGACAGCATTTCATCAGCACGCTGTTCGACGCCATGAGCGCCGCTGACCCGGGCGTGCATGTGATCGACCCGACGCCGATGATGTGCGCGAACGGCGTTTGCAGCATTGAAGTCAACGGTCACTCGCAGTACCGGGACGAGGATCACCTGTCGGATGTCGGCAGCGCCCGATTGAGCCCGTTATTTGCGCCAATGCTGCTGGGCGCTAGCCAGAATTGAGCGATGCCGGGCACTGACGGGCTGCTGTTTGCCCGTCAGAGCAGGTAGGATGTACGCCTATTTTGAGGGTGCCATCGTCAATGAAATTCAAGGATCTTCGGGATTTCGTGCAGCAGCTTGAGCAGCGCGGAGAGTTGAAACGCATCCAGATTCCCGTCTCGCCGGTGCTGGAGATGACCGAGGTGTGCGACCGCACACTGCGGGCCAAGGGCCCGGCGCTGCTGTTCGAGAAACCGACTGGTTACGACATTCCGGTGCTCGGCAACCTGTTCGGCACTCCTGAGCGGGTGGCCATGGGCATGGGCGCCGAGTCGGTCAGCGAGCTGCGCGAGATCGGCAAGCTGCTGGCCTTCCTCAAGGAGCCGGAGCCGCCGAAGGGCCTGAAGGACGCGTGGTCGAAACTGCCGATCTTCCGCAAGATCATTTCGATGGCGCCGAAAGTCGTCAAAGACGCGGTGTGCCAGGAAGTGGTCATCGAAGGCGACGACGTCGACCTGGCGATGCTGCCGGTGCAGACCTGCTGGCCTGGCGACGTCGGCCCGCTGATCACCTGGGGCCTGACCGTCACCAAAGGCCCGAACAAGGACCGCCAGAACCTCGGTATCTACCGTCAGCAAGTGATCGGCCGCAACAAGGTGATCATGCGCTGGCTCAGCCACCGTGGCGGTGCGCTGGACTTCCGTGAGTGGTGCGAGAAGCACCCGGGTCAGCCGTTCCCGGTGTCCGTGGCGCTGGGTGCAGACCCGGCGACCATTCTCGGTGCTGTGACGCCGGTGCCGGACAGCCTCTCCGAATACGCTTTCGCCGGTCTGTTGCGCGGTAACCGCACCGAATTGGTCAAATGCCGTGGCAACGACCTGCAAGTGCCGGCCACTGCCGAGATCATCCTCGAAGGCGTGATCCATCCGGGCGAAATGGCCGACGAAGGCCCGTACGGCGACCACACCGGGTACTACAACGAAGTCGACAGCTTCCCGGTGTTCACCGTCGAACGCATCACTCACCGGATCAAGCCGATCTACCACAGCACCTACACCGGTCGTCCGCCGGATGAGCCGGCGATTCTCGGCGTGGCGCTGAACGAAGTGTTCGTGCCGATCCTGCAGAAGCAGTTTCCGGAAATCACCGACTTCTACCTGCCGCCCGAAGGCTGCTCGTACCGCATGGCCGTGGTAACGATGAAGAAGTCGTATCCGGGGCATGCCAAGCGCGTGATGCTCGGTGTCTGGTCGTTTTTGCGACAGTTCATGTACACCAAGTTCGTTATCGTCACTGACGACGATATCAACGCCCGGGACTGGAACGACGTGATCTGGGCCATCACCACGCGCATGGATCCCAAGCGCGACACGGTGATGATCGACAACACGCCGATCGACTACCTCGACTTCGCCTCGCCGGTGTCCGGCCTGGGCTCGAAAATGGGCCTGGATGCCACCCACAAGTGGCCGGGCGAAACCACTCGCGAGTGGGGCCGCGTAATCGTCAAGGACGACGCCGTCACCCAGCGGATCGATGCCATCTGGAATCAGTTAGGAATAGATTGATGCGTGTAACCCTGCAGCCCTCCGGAGCGGTGCTTGAGATACGGCCCGGCGAGCGGATTCTCGATGGTGCGCGGCGCCTGGGCTATGAATGCCCGCAAAGCTGCCGTAACGGCAATTGCCACGTATGTGCGGCGCTGCTGGTGGAAGGCCGGGTCGAGCAGGCCGGCAAGGTGCATGACCACGGCGAGTTCTACACTTGCATAGCCGAGCCGCTGGAAGACTGCGTCCTGCTGTGGGATGGCGTGCTCGCGCTGGGAGAACTGCCGGTGCGCAGCCTGTCGTGTCAGGTCATCGAATGCCGGGACGTCGGCGGCGACACCTGGCGCGTGCGTCTGCGGGCGCCGGCCGGCAAGCCGCCGCGTTATCACGCCGGGCAGTACCTGATGATCGAGCGTGAGAGCGGCGAGAAGTCGGCGTTCTCCATGGCCTCGGCGCCCCACGGCGGGCGCGACCTGGAAATCCACGTACTGGCCCGCGAAGCCAGTGCCCTGAGTCTGATCGAGCAACTGCAGCGCAACCCGCTGGTGCGCGTCGAGTTGCCGTTCGGTGACACTCACCTCGCCGAATTGCCCGACGGGCCGCTGGTGCTGATCGCCGCCGGTACCGGCATGGGCCAGATCCACAGCCTGATCGAACACTGCCGTGCCAACGGCTTCAAACACCCGGTGCATCTGTATTGGGGTGTACGCCGTCCGGAAGATTTCTACGAGATCGAGCATTGGGACGAATGGCTGAAGCTGCCCAATCTGTTCCTGCACAAAGTCGTCAGCGACCAGTGCGGTTGGGAAGGGCGCTGCGGGATGTTGCACCAGGCCGTGTGTGAAGACTTCGCCGATCTGAAGCCCCTGCACGTCTACGCCAGCGGCTCGCCGGCGATGGTCTACGGCACGCTGGATGCGTTAGTTGAAGCCGGCATGGATGCACACCAGATGCGCGCCGACGTATTTGCCTACGCGCCTCGATCCTGATCCGTGCAAATTGAGCCGCGCCCCTAGAAACGCACGCCGGTCGTCACCATCGCTGCATTGGCGCCGAGAAACACCAGCTCGGCGGCCAATGGGCCGTAGTGAGTGCCGACGGACGGAATGATCACCGGCGCAACGCCGTAGCGGTTCAACGGAATCTTGTCCTTGTAATCACCGCGATAGCCCTGCAACAGCCCACCCGTGACTTTCAGATACACCGGATACTCGCTGCTGTCATAGCGTTTGCCGGCATAGGCGTAATTCGATCGCTGGCGGAACGAGTTACGGAAAGTTGCCCCGCCAAATACCCAGCCGGAAGCCTGATTGCGTTCGATGCCGATCAAGTCCTGATGATTATTGTGTTCGGGGTCGGGCGAATAATGTCGGGTATAGACACTGGTCTGTGCATACCAGAAGCCCTGGTCTTTTTGAGTGTCATCCTCGGCCAGCGCCTGGTCGGTTTGAATCAATAGCAATGCGGCCAAAAGCCTTGGTTTCTTCATTGTGCAGCCTCGGTTAAACGGGATGGCTTGCGCCAGAGGAAGGCCGTTATACGTAGGCGTTCAGCGACGGGAAAGACAGAAAGTCCGACAGTTTAGTAGGAAGATTCCTGCGCTTTCTTGAACCAATCCTGAACAAGCGAAGGCTTATGCATATTTCATTCGGGTATTTAAGATATTTCGGCAATGGTATTAGGCTATATAAAACCGCATAGCGTTGACTGATACACCCGATTTAGCGCTATCGAGCAGGTCATACATCCTTTAGCACTTTTCGTTTTAGATTTACTGCTATATGTTCTATCGAACGAATTGCGCTTACATCTTGTAATACTTGCGGGGCCGAACACTTCCGTCATGACAGCCATAGAATCTGCTTTTCTGAATCTGGCTTATCCTCCGCGGCTCGATCTGGGGCCGCAGCTCACTCACGAACAACTTCTCGCTTCCATGCAATCGACCATGGCGCGCCACAAGGGCGGGCCGGTGTGGCTGTTCGCCTACGGGTCGCTGATCTGGCGCCCGGAATGTTCGGCGGTGGAGCGGGTGCGCGGGCGAGTGCATGGCTATCATCGCGGTTTGTATCTGTGGTCGCACGAGCACCGTGGGACGCCGGAAATGCCCGGGCTGGTGTTCGGTCTGGATCGCGGCGGTTCGTGCAGCGGCTTCGCCTATCGGCTCCCGGAAGAGAATCTCGACGCTGCGCTGTACGCGCTGTGGAAACGCGAGATGCCGTTCCCGTCCTATCGCCCACACTGGCTCAACTGCCGTCTTGAGGACGGTAGCCAGGTTCAGGCGTTGGGGTTTGTTTTGGAGCGACACCTGCCCAGCTATGCCGGCAACTTGCCGGATCATGTGCTGAGTCAGGTGTTCGAAAGCGCTTGCGGGCGCTACGGCACCACTCGCGATTATGTCGAGCAGACCGCCCACGCCCTGCGCAGCCACGCCATGCCGGATCGAAATCTGGAGGCGCGGCTCAAGCGCTGTCAGTCAAAAGCCGATCAGGCGACGGCTTCACGACTCTGACTGGCGACTTGTTTGTGCCATAGCGTCGGCGCCAGGAAGGCCATCGACAGCAGGCAAGCGCCCACCAGCAGCACGAAACCACCGTCCCAGCCGAAGTGGTCAACGGTGTAGCCCATCGCCGCACTTGCCGCGACCGAACCACCCAGATAGCCGAACAGACCGGTAAAGCCCGCTGCCGTACCGGCGGCTTTCTTCGGTGCCAGTTCCAGCGCCTGCAGGCCGATCAGCATCACCGGGCCGTAGATCAGGAAGCCGATGGAGAACAGCGCGATCATGTCCACGGTCGGGTTGCCGGCCGGATTCAGCCAGTAAACCAGGGTCGCAACGGTCACCAGCGCCATGAACACCATGCCGGTCAGGCCACGGTTGCCACGGAAGATCTTGTCCGACATCCAGCCGCACAGCAGCGTGCCCGGAATGCCCGCCCATTCGTAGAAGAAGTAGGCCCACGAAGTCTTGTCGACGTCGAAGTGCTTGGCTTCTTTCAGGTAGGTCGGCGCCCAGTCCAGTACGCCGTAACGCAGCAGGTAGACGAAGACGTTGGCCATGGCGATGTACCAGAGCATTTTGTTGCGCAGCACGTATTTGACGAAGATTTCCTTGGCACTGAATTCGTCTTCGTGGCTGGCGTCGTAGCCTTCCGGGTAGTCGTTCTTGTACTTTTCGATCGGCGGCAGGCCGACCGATTGCGGGGTGTCGCGCATGGTGATGAAGGCAAACACCGCCACGCCCAGCGCCACCGCTGCCGGAACGTAGAAGGCTGCGTGCCAGTCATTGAACAGGCCCATGCCGATCAGGAACAGCGGGCCGATCAGGCCGCCGCCGACGTTATGCGCCACGTTCCATACCGAAACCACGCCGCCACGTTCCTTCTGCGACCACCAGTGCACCATGGTGCGACCGCTCGGCGGCCAGCCCATGCCCTGGGCCCAGCCGTTGATGAACAGCAGGATGAACATCATGGTCACGCTGGACGTCGCCCACGGCGCGAAACCGAAAATGAACATCACTCCCGCCGACACCAGCAGACCGAACGGCAGGAAGTAGCGCGGGTTGGAACGGTCGGAGACCAGGCCCATCAGGAACTTGGACAGGCCGTAGGCAATGGCGATGGCCGACATCGCCAGACCCAGATCGCCACGGCTGTAGCCTTCGTCGATCAGGTACGGCATGGCCAGCGAGAAGTTTTTGCGCAGCAGGTAGTAACCGGCGTAACCAAAGAAGATACCGGCGAAGATCTGCCAGCGCAGGCGTCGGTAAGTACTGTCTATTTTTTCTTCAGGCAATGGAGCCTGATGTGCGGCAGGTCGAAAGAAAGCAAACATTCAAGAGCTCCAGATTTCTTGTTTTGACTGCGGATGCGAATGTTACAGTTTCGTTACCGAAAATAGCACCGGTTCGCATCGGCAAAACAGCGGAAAATGTTGGAAGTCGCACGTTCTTTTACGAACCTGTCGCTCAGCTGTAAGAACAGGGCGTTTTCACCCCTTATCAACATTGGGTGACTTAGACTCGCGGCCCGTTCAGCCGATTGATCAGCCGAGATAAGAAATGTCACTGAAGGTTCGCATGTTGGTGCCGAGATTTTTGGTGGCGGCTGGAATCGCCGTTGTCATGCTGCTCTTGATCGTCACCGATCATCCGGCCCATTCCGGTCTGCGCAACACCACGGTGCTGATCATTCGGCACGCGGAAAAGCCGGATGCGGGATCGGTACTCAATGCCCGCGGCGAACAGCGTGCGGCCGCCTACGTCGACTATTTCAATCCGCTGAAACTCGACGGCCAGACGCTCATCCCCCAGCGCTTGATCGCTGCCGGCGACACCCCGGAGAGTTCGCGCTCGCGCCTGACGCTGACGCCGCTGTCCGAGCGTTTGAAACTGCCGATCGAGCAGCCCTACGTCAATGGCGATCTCCATCAACTGGTCGGGTTGTTGCGCAAGAGCAATCAGGCGCCGACAGTGCTGATCGCCTGGCATCACGGCCATATCAATAAGCTGATCAAGGCGTTCGGCGGCGACGCGACAGCGCTGATGGGACAGGAAAAATGGCCGGATGATGTATTCGACTGGCTGATCGTCCTGCGCTTCGATGAGAACGGGCGACTGATCCCGTCTCGCAGCCATAAAGTGCAGGAACACCTGTTGCCGGGCGACCTCGCTGGTGCAAACGGCGGCTAAACGTCCGTCAGAAAATGTACCTGAAGCCCTTTGCGCAGGGGGCTCGCCAGAATTCCCACCGAGATCAGGAAATGTCCTGCATCGCAAAGCGAAGCTGCGCCATTCAGTTAAAGGACCTTGCTCCGTAACCTTTCTGTAGTTGCCGAACAGGCATTTCACTAGGGAAGGGGCGGGATCATGCGATGGTTTTTTGCTGGGCTTTTATTGATGATCTTCAGCCTCGCGCTGGCAGCGGAAGGGTTGCTCATACCCGAAAACAATCCCATGCCGATTTACCCCAAGGTGTTGTCCAGAGCCGGGGTCGAAGGCGAGGTCAGGGTCAGCTTCATCGTCAAGGCGGATGGTTCGGTCAGCGGGATCAACATTGTGCAAAGTGCTCATCCCGACCTGGCTGAGTTGGTTAAAGATGCGGTAACACAGTGGCGATTCAAACCCTGGACGGTAGCGGGAGAGCGGCCGGCGGAGCAGTCGGTCGTTGCGCCGATAGTCTTTCGCCTGGATCTGGATCAGCCGATCGACATCAATCAGTGGCTGAAGTCAGTTAAGTGTCACGTCATCAATGGCGGTTTCAGAAACATGCCAGAGCACGCGTTGGTTGACGCGAAGGTGTTCGACTACACCCGTGCGTACATTTCGAACGTGATCCACAAGAGTCAGTTGGCCTATGAGCAGCGACTGGCGATCATCGCCGAGATGAACCGGCGCGTACCGATGATCGTCAGGGGCTGCCGGGAAAACCCTACGCGTAGATACATGAGTTTTCTGCCGGGGGAGGTTCGTGATTTGCTTTGACAGGTGGCGACGCAGCGCCGTTGAGGGTGACGCTGCGTCGCTGCTGTGCGCGGCTCAAGCCGGTTGCGGGAAGTCACCGGCCTGAAAAACTCAGCGCACCTGCACCACCACCTTGCCCACAGCCTTGCGTTGCCCCAGATCATTGATCGCCTGCGCCGCGTTGCTCAGCGGATACACCTGCGACACCAGCGGTTTCAACTTGCCCTCGGCGAACCAGCTGAACAACTGCTGGAAGTTCGCCGCGTTGTCCTGCGGCTGGCGCTGGGCGAAGGAGCCCCAGAACACGCCGACCACTGCCGCGCCCTTGAGCAGGGCGAGGTTGACTGGCAGTTCGGGGATGCGCCCGCTGGCGAAGCCGACCACCAGCAGGCGGCCGTTCCAGGCGATGGCGCGGATGGCCTGGTCAAACAGGTCGCCGCCGACCGGGTCATAGATCACGTCGGCGCCCTGGCCATCGGTGAGGCGTTTGATTTCGTCCTTGAGGCTGGTTTCGCTGTAGTTGATCAGTTCATCGGCGCCGGCGGCCTTGGCCACGGCGAGTTTTTCCGCGCTGCTGGCGGCGGCAATCACCCGGGCGCCCATGGCTTTGCCGATTTCCACCGCCGCCAGACCGACGCCGCCGGAAGCGCCGAGCACTAGCAGGGTCTCGCCCGGTTGCAGGTTCGCGCGCTGCTTGAGGGCGTGCATCGAAGTGCCGTAGGTCATGCTGAACGCCGCAGCGGTATTGAAATCCATCGACGTCGGGATCGGCAGCACGTTGTAGCCCGGCACCGCGACCTGTTCGGCGAAGCTGCCCCAGCCGGTCAGGGCCATGACCCGGTCGCCGACTTTCAGATGGCTGACTTTCTCACCGACGGCGCTGACCACGCCGGCCGCTTCGCCCCCCGGAGAAAACGGGAAGGGCGGCTTGAACTGATACTTGCCCTCGATGATCAGCGTGTCCGGGAAGTTGACCCCGGCGGCGTGCACCTCCAGCAGGATTTCGTTCTTCTTCGCGACAGGACTGGCGACGTCTTCCAGCACCAGCGATTCGGCAGGGCCGAAGGCTTTGCACAGCACGGCTTTCATCAGGGCTATTCCTTTGGGAGTGATGGCCGATAAGTGTAGGTGTGTCAGTCAACGGGTCAACGAGCATGCCCGACCCTGATAGTCAGCCATAAGCTTGTGCTTGCGCGGCGGGTCGTTATGCTAGGCCGCAAACCGGATAAGGAGCGAATTGTGAAAGCGTGGATCATGTTGTTGCTGGCCCTGTCTCTGCCTGTGGCAGCGCTGGCCGAAGAAGCCAAAGAAGGCGAGGCGCCGAAGGTCAACTACATCACCCTGAACCCGCCGTTCGTGGGTAACTACGGGCTGGACGGCACGCCCAAGCTCAAGGTCTACAAGGCCGACGTGGCGCTGCGTGTGACCGGCGACGAGGCGACCAAACTGGTCAAGGCCAACGAGCCGCTGATCCGCAATCAACTGGTGGCGCTGTTCACCCAGCAGACGACCGAGGCGATGGGCAGCATCGAAGGCAAGGAGAAGCTGCGTCAGGAAGCCTTGAAGCAGACTCAGCAAGTGATGAATGACGAGACCGGCAAGCCAGTGGTTGAAGATCTGTTGTTCAACAACTTGATCATTCAGTAACCACGCTGGCCGCTGTTCAGGACGCCAGGCTTTTGCGAAAGCGCGCCAACGCGATGACGAAGAACAGCAGGCCGATAGCCGTCAGCGCCAGCAAGTCCGGCCAGACCACGCTCAGCCCGGCATCGCGAAACAGAATCGCGGCGCTGAGGCTGACAAAGTGTGTGGACGGCGAGCCCTGCATGACCCATTGCAGCCACTGCGGCATGCTGTCCAATGGCGTGCTGCCGCCGGACAGCAGCAACATCGGGATGATCACCGGAATCGCCAGCAGACCGAACTGCGGCGTCGAACGCGCCAGCGTCGCCAGAAAAATGCCCAGCGCGGTACTGGCAAACAGATAAACCGCAGTCACCAGCAAAAACAGGCTCATCGAGCCGGCCAACGGCACGCCCAACGCGCCTTTGACCACCACCTCCAGCGACAGCCAGGTGCACAGCACCACCACCAGCAGGTTGCTCCAGATTTTCGCCAGCATGATTTCCAGCGCCGTCAGCGGCAGCACCAGTAAATGGTCGAGCGTGCCGTGTTCGCGTTCGCGCAGCAGCGCCGTGCCGGTGAGGATGATCGCCAGAATGGTGATGTTGTTGACGATCTGAATCACCGCCAGAAACCAGCCACCCTCCAGATTGGTGTTGAACAGGGCGCGAGTAGTCAGTTGCACGGGCGCCTTGGCCGCTGCGTTGCCCTGACCGGCATAGTCGAGCAATTCGCGCTGGAAGATCCGGCCGATGTAGCCGGCGCCCATGAACGCTTGGCTCATGGCTGTGGCATCGACGTTGACCTGAATCGCCGGTTGCCGCGCGGCGAGCAAGTCGGTTTGAAAGCCCGCCGGAATATTGATCACGAAGGTGTACTGACCGCTGTCCATGACCTGATCCAGTTGCGCATAAGGCAGCAGCACCGGCGTCTGGAATTCCGGCGGCTGCAGGGCCTGGGCCAATTGGCGTGAGAGGGCGCTGTGGTCTTCGTCGACGATGGCCACGCTGGCGTTGTGCACGCCGATCACCGAACCGGCGGCGGGCATGTAGATCGCCACGGTGAAAGCGTAGAACAGAAACAGCAGCAACACGCTGTCATGGCGCAGGCTGGTCAGTTCCTTGAGTCCCAGGCGCAGGATGTGCGCGAACTTGTGCATCAGGCCTCCTGCTTTTTCAGCATGATCAGGCTCAGCCCGGTGAATCCGACAAAGAACCCGAACAGCGCCAGGCACTGCGGCCACAGCTGACGCAGATCCAGTGCTTTGGTGAACGTGCCCACCGCAATGTCGAGGAAGTGCCCCGCCGGAAACAGCATGCCCATCACTGCTGCCGCACCTTCCAGTGAAGAGCGCGGCACGATCAATCCGGAGAACTGGATGGTCGGCAGGCTGGTGATGATCATGGTGCCGAGGATCGCGGCGATTTGTGTGCGGGTGAATGCCGAAATCAGCAGGCCCATGCTGGTGGTGGCCAACACATACAGCAGTCCGCCGAATGCCAGCGTCAGTAGGCTGCCCTTGAACGGCACGCCGAACAGCCAGCGATTCATCGCCACCAGCACTGCGAGGTTGACCAGACTGACCAGCAGGTACGGCGCCTGTTTGCCCAGCAGAAACTCCAGACGGGTCAGGGGCGTGGCGTAGAAATTGGTGATCGACCCCAGCTCCTTTTCGCGGACGATGCCCAGCGCCGTGAGCATCGCCGGAATGAAGGCGAGGATCAGCGCCATGACCCCGGGGCCGATGGCGTTGACGCTGACCACGTCCTGGTTGTAGCGAAAGCGGGTTTCCAGACTAGCGGCCGCCGGGTGGGCCAGCGCGGGGCTGCTCTGCTCGGCCAGCTGTTGCAGATTGCCCAGGTGCACGGCTTCAACATAGTTACGGCTGGTTTCGGCGCGAAACGGCATGCCGCCATCCAGCCACGCCGCCACGGCGGGTTGGCGCCCGGCGTACAGATCGCGGCCGAATCCGGGGGGAATCTCCAGCGCCAGTTTGATTTCCGAGCGTTGCAGGCGCCGGTGCAGTTCCTGCGGGTCATGAATGGCCGGCTGTTCGTCGAAGTACCGGGAGCCGCGAAACGCCTCCAGATAAGCTCGGCTTTGCGGTGTCTGATCCTGGTCGTACACGGCGAACGCGAGGTTTTCCACGTCCAGCGAGATGCCGTAACCGAAGATCACCATCATGAAAATCGCCCCGGCCAGGGCAAATGCCATGCGCACTTTGTCGCGCAGCAGCTCCTTGCCTTCGCGACTGGCCACGGCCAACAGGCGACCGAGGCTGAAACCGTGCTGGGGCACTGGTGTTGTCGCAGCGCTTGGCGGCGCCATTTGCGGCTCGGTCACAGGCGCTGATGCCTGAGCACCCTGAGCCTGTTCCAGGCAGGTGACGAAGGCCGCTTCCAGCGTCTCTCCCGCAAACTGGCGTTGCAGCGCCGCCGGGGTGTCGCAGGCGAGGACCTTGCCGGCGTGCATCAGCGAGATGCGGTCGCAGCGCTGCGCTTCGTTCATGAAGTGCGTGGAGAGGAAGATCGTCACGCCTTGCTCGCGGGACAACTCGATCAACAGTCGCCAGAAGTCATCGCGAGCCGCCGGATCGACGCCGGAAGTCGGCTCATCGAGGATCAGCACTTCCGGGCGGTGCAGCACCGCCACCGCCAGTGACAGACGTTGGCGCAGTCCCAATGGCAACGCCCCGGAAGGCTGGTCGGCGACCGCAAGCAGATTGAAGCGCTGAATCAATGCCTCGATGCGTTGTGCACTCTCGGTTTTTGGCAGATCGAACAGCCGCGCGTGCAGCTCGAGGTTCTGCCGCACACTCAGTTCGCCATACAGCGAAAAACTCTGCGACATGAAGCCTACCCGCTTGCGCGTGGCCAGATCCTTGGCGTTCACCGGGTTGCCGAGCAGCGTTGCACTGCCTTCGCTGGCCGGCATCAACCCGGTCAGGACTTTCATGGTGGTGGTCTTGCCGCAGCCGTTGGAGCCAAGAAAGCCGAAAATTTCGCCACGCCCAATGGCAAAACTGACGTGATCCACAGCGGTGAAATCGCCGAAGCGCAGCGTCAGATCGTGGGCTTCGATGGCGATGTCGCTGCTGTTGCCGCTGCGCGGTGGAATCACCAGCGGCTGAGCGTCGTGATGGCTGTCACCCTGAAAATGAGTGAAGGCGTCGTCGAGCTTGCCGCTGGAGGTGACGGTCGCCAGCTCACGACTCAGGCCGGTGGCGATCAACTTGCCGGCGTCGAGCATCAGGCAATGCTCGAACTGCTCGGCTTCTTCCATATAGGCCGTGGCAACCAGCAGCGTCAGTTGCGGGCGCTGGCGTCGCACATCGTCGACCAACTCCCAGAAGCGCCGGCGCGAGAGCGGGTCGACGCCGGTGGTAGGCTCATCGAGGATCAGCAGATCCGGTTCATGGATCAGCGCGCAGCACAGCCCGAGTTTCTGCTTCATGCCGCCGGACAACTTGCCGGCGGGGCGCTCGGCGAACTTCAGCAGATCCGTGGCGAGCAGCAGGCTATGCATGCGTTGCTCGCTTTCAGCCTTGGACAGGCCGAACAACGTCGAAAAGAACTGGATGTTTTCGCGGATCGACAGCTCGGGGTACAAGTTGCCGCCCAGCCCCTGCGGCATGAAGGCGATGCGCGCATAGAGTGTGTCGCGATGCCGGCGATCCTCGATCGCGCCACCGAGCACCTCCAGTTGCCCTTGCTGTAAGGTCTTCACGCCGGCAATCAACCCCAGCAGACTGGATTTGCCGGCGCCATCGGGGCCGATCAGTCCGCAGCGGGTGCCGGCGGGCAGGCTGAAGGCGATGTCGCTCAGCGCTTGCTGTTTGCCGTAGCGGTGGGCGATACCGTTCGCTTGAACCGCAAGGCCGCTCATTGCAGATTGGCCGGCCATTCGACGGGCGCGATCCGCACGTAGCCGGCGCCGGGCATGCCGGGTTTGGCCTGCGGCACGGCGCTGGGCTGGACCAGGCGCAGCTTGACGCGGAACACCAGTTTTTGCCGCTCGTCGCGGGTCTCGACCTCTTTGGGGGTGAACTGCGATTTGGCCGTGACGAAACTGATTTTTGCCGGCAGCGGTTTATCGGGCAAGGCATCGAGCAGCACTCGCGCCTCGTCGCCCACCGCCAGGCGTCCGGCCACCGCGGCTGACAGATAGAGGTTCATGTACTGGTCGTTGGGATCGATCAGCAGCAAGACCCGGCCCCCGGCCCCCAGCACTTCGCCGGGCTCGGCCATGCGCAGCTGGATCACGCCATCAATCGGCGCGCGCAGACTGCTGTCGTCAATTTCGCTGGTCAACTGCGCGACTTGAGCCTGTGCCGCGCCAATCGCCGCACTGACAGCAGACACCTGGGCCCGGGCGGCGACAACGGCGGCATTACCGGTGCCAAGACGTGACTGCAGTTGATCGATGATTTGCGCGCTGACATAACCGTGCTTGAACAGTGATTGCGAACGCCCGAGCTCTTGCTGGGCCAGCAACAGCTCACTCTGGCGCAATTGCACATTGGCCTGAGCGGCGTTGAGATTTTCCCGGGCGCGCAACACTTCGGCTTCGGCCTGATTGCGCTGGGCTTCGAGGGTTCGGGTGTCCATGCGCGCCAGCAGTTGCCCTTTACTGACCTTGTCGCCTTCATCCACAAGCACCTCGGCGAGGCGCCCGGGAGTCTTGCTGGCGATCTGCACTTCGGTGGCTTCCAGCCTCCCGTTGCCCATCGACAGCCCTTCGACCAGGCGGCTGCTGATGGACATCCAGTAACCCAATCCGCCAGCGGCGGCGAGTAACACCAGGAGCGAACCGGCGTATAGAAGTGAAGAACGGCTGTGCGTCGACATGGGGGCATCCTGCGGCAGTGACTTGCAGTCTGACTGTTCAAGCGTTCCGTTCGCTTGATGTCAGTCAAATGAGCGTCAAGCCTAGCCCCTTTTGTCGCTAAAAACCGTGACCGGCAAGTTCTCAGCGCAAGCCGAGCACGGCGGCCCACTGTTCGGCTGTCACCGGCATGACCGATAGACGACTGCCTTTTTGCACCAACGGCATTTCAGCCAGGGCGGTCTGCTGTTTCAGATAATCGAGCTTCAGCACCCGGGCAAACGTCTCGACATGCGCAACATCAATCGCAGTCCAGGCGTTTTTATCGGGTGTGGCCTTCGGGTCGAAGTAATGGCTCTCGGGTTCCAGTGCGGTGGGATCCGGGTACGCCGCTTCGATTATTTTGCCGATTCCGGCGATACCCGGCTCCGGACAACTGGAGTGGTAGAAAAAGAACTCATCGCCGACCGCCATCGCCCGCAGGAAATTGCGCGCCTGATAGTTGCGAACCCCGTCCCAGCGCGCTTTGCCGAGTTTCTCCAGATCTTTGATCGAGAGTTCGTCGGGCTCGGATTTCATCAGCCAATAGGCCATGTCTTTTGCTCCTCAAGCGGTCATTGGGCAGGTTGTCGGGCAATTTTATGACAAACCGACGGTCGGTTGACGTCAGCGTTTGCGCCGAGGTTCACGTTGTCGCAAAATGCCGGCCTTTAAAGCTTGACGCTGCTGCACGGCCTACGAATGGAAACCGCTGCTGTCATCGTGATGATGTGCCTTGAGGGGGGCAATCGATGAAACGCAAACCGGATTTGCTATGGACTTTGGTTATTTTGTTCGGCCTTGGCGTCGTGACCACCGGTTACGCGCAAAGTCTGTGGACGAGCAAGACCGATGCTCCGGTTGAAGTCGCGCAACAGGTCCAACAGTCGACCGCCTTCAAGCGCTGAAACTGCCTTCCCGACGCCGCTGATCTGCGCGGCGTCTATCCCGCGAAATACCACGCCTTATCGGTGACCGTGCCTTGCAACGGTACATCCCAGCTGGCCTGCGCCAGGCGTTCGACCTTCTGACATTCATGGGCCAGGCCCAGCAACGTCGGCTTGCGCCAGTTTTTGCGCCGGGCCAGGTACGCCAGACTGCGGTCGTAGAAACCGCCGCCCATCCCCAGGCGTCCGCCAGCATCGTCAAACCCCACCAGTGGCAACAACACCAGATCCAGGGTCCAGATCTTGCGCTGATGGGCCAGATTGGCTCGTGGTTCGAGAATGCGGAAGCGGTTGGGCTTGAGCTTTTCGCCGGGGCGAATCCGCTGGAACACCATTTTGGTGCGCGGCCAGGCGCTGAGCACCGGCAGGTAGGTGGCCTTGCCGCGACGCTGGGCTTCGCGCAGCAGCAGGCGCGGATCGATTTCGCCATCGGTGGGCAGGTACAGAGAGATGTGTCTGGCCCGGCGAAAGTGCGGGTCTTGCGCCAGTTGCCGGAACAAGCCTTTGGCGGCCTGCCGTTGTTCACCGGGAGTCAGTGCACGGCGCGCCTTGCGCAGCAGGCGGCGGAGTTGCGGGCGGGGCAGCAGCGCAGGTTCGGTCATGGTTCGGCTTCGGCAGGTGAGGGCGAAAACGCACGCATAAAAAATCCGATGCCGGCAAAAACCGGCATCGGATTCGAATCAGGCTCCCCGGATGAACCGCTGTCAACTTAGCCCTTGAACCCGAAAGTTCAAGGTGGAAGATGCAGTAGACTTTAAGGCTTTCCGTCTGGCGGACATGCACACCAGCCCAACGTGCAACTTCCAGGGTAGTGCGAATCGGCTCAGGGACATCGTCAACTGGCAAGCACCCCAGGGAGTGCGGCGAGTATACCTCAAGCGGCCTGGCGAATCAGCCCTTGCTGATGTCCGGATCGTCGGCCAGCACCAGATCGACACGATCGAGCAAGTCGCGCACCTGTTCACGAGTCGAGCCGCTGGCCTGGATGTCCGGGCGCTCTTCTTTGTGCAAGAGGTCGTGGGTGATATTCAGCGCGGCCATCACCGCAATACGGTCGGCGCCGATGACTTTGCCGCTGCTGCGGATCTCGCGCATCTTGCCGTCCAGGTAGCGGGCGGCGCTGACCAGATTGCTGCGTTCTTCCTGGGGGCAGATGATCGAATATTCTTTGTCGAGGATCTGCACGGTAACGCTATTGCTTGAACTCATGAGTCTTGCTCCAGGGCCTTGAGGCGCGAAATCATCGATTCGACCTTACGCCGGGCGATTTCGTTTTTTTCAATGAGGTGAGCGCGTTCCTCGCGCCAGGTCTTTTCCTGAGCTAGTAAGAGTGCGTTTTGACTCTTTAGTTGCTCGACTCGGGTAATCAGCTTCTCGAGTCTGGCCATCAGCGCTTGCAGGTCGGTGTCTTCCATTGTGTCCACTGAATTCATCTGATGGGCGGCAGGCGCCTGGCTGGCGGACAGCCTTTAATAGTCTTGGCGAGTCTGTCGATGTAGGATACAAGGCCTTCATTCTAGACATAGCGCCGTCTGGCGCCTAGCTGCCCATGACCATTGCGAATTCCCCGTACCAAGCCTTTGCCACCCTGCTGACTTCCAGCGGCCACAACGTCTCGCCTGCCGAACTGCATGGCCTGCTGCTCGGCCGCAGCTGCGCCGGTGCCGGCTTCAACGCCGACGAGTGGCTGATCGATGCCGCCGAACTTCTGGAAAACGAGCCACAGGACAACGTCCGCAACGCCCTGATCGGCCTGCAAGAGATGGTCAAGGGCGAGCTGACCGGCAGCGACGTCACCGTCGTTCTGCTGTTGCCAACCGATGACGCACCGCTGGCCGACCGCGCCGCCGCACTGGGCCAATGGTGCCAGGGCTTCCTCAGCGGTTTCGGCCTGAACTGCCGCGACAGCAGCATGCTCAGTACCGAAGCCACCGAAGTGCTGCAGGATCTGGCGGCGATCTCTCAGGTGCAAGACGCTCTGGAAGAATCCGAAGACGGCGAAAGCGACTACATGGAAGTCATGGAATACCTGCGCGTCGCGCCGCTGCTGCTGTTCTCGGAAACCAAAAAAGCCGACGTGCCGCCAGCCGCCAAGCCGTCGCTGCATTAATCGCGTGCCAGGGAAAGCCATCTGCCCATGATCCATATCCCCAAAGCGGAATACAGCCGTCGCCGCAAGGCCCTGATGGCGCAGATGGAACCCAACAGCATCGCGATCCTGCCCGCCGCCGCGGTCGCGATCCGCAACCGCGACGTCGAGCACGTCTACCGCCAGGACAGCGACTTCCAGTACCTCAGCGGATTTCCCGAGCCACAGGCGGTCATCGTCCTGATGCCCGGCCGCGAGCACGGCGAGTACGTGCTGTTCTGCCGTGAACGCAATGCCGAACGCGAGTTATGGGACGGCCTGCGCGCCGGCCAGGAAGGCGCGATCCGTGATTACGGCGCCGACGACGCGTTCCCGATTACCGACATTGACGACATCCTCCCGGGCCTGATCGAAGGCCGCGACCGAGTGTATTCGGCAATGGGCAGCAACCCGGAATTCGATCGGCACCTGATGGACTGGATCAACGTGATCCGCTCCAAGGCGCACCTCGGCGCCCAGCCACCGAACGAATTCGTTGCCCTGGATCACCTGCTGCACGACATGCGCCTGTATAAATCGGCGGCAGAAGTGAAGGTGATGCGCGAAGCCGCACGGATTTCCGCTCAGGCGCATATCCGCGCGATGCAGGCCAGCCGGCCCGGGCTTTACGAGTACAGCCTGGAAGCCGAACTCGATTACGAATTCCGCAAGGGCGGGGCGAAGATGCCGGCCTACGGTTCGATCGTCGCTGCCGGGCGCAACAGCTGCATCCTGCATTACCAGCAGAATGACGCGCTGCTCAAGGACGGCGATCTGGTGTTGATCGACGCCGGTTGCGAGATCGACTGCTACGCCAGCGACATCACCCGCACCTGGCCGGTCAACGGCAAGTTTTCACCCGAGCAGAAAGCGATTTACGAACTGGTGCTGGCCTCGCAGGAAGCCGCATTCGCTGAAATCGCCCCGAACAAAAACTGGAATCAGGCGCACGAAGCCACGGTGCGGGTCATTACCGCAGGCCTGGTCAAACTCGGAATCCTGCAAGGCGAGGTCGATGAGCTGATCGCGACCGAAGCCTATAAAGCGTTTTACATGCACCGTGCCGGCCATTGGCTGGGCATGGATGTACACGACGTTGGCGAGTACAAGGTCGGCGGCGAATGGCGGGTGCTGGAGGTCGGCATGGCGCTGACCGTCGAGCCGGGCATCTACATCGCCCCGGACAACCAGAACGTAGCGAAGAAATGGCGCGGCATTGGCGTGCGCATCGAGGATGACGTGGTAGTGACCAAGACCGGTTGTGAAATATTGACCAGCGGCGTACCGAAAACCGTCGCCGAAATCGAAGCGCTGATGGCGCAAGCACGGACATACGCGGCATGAGTCGAGTCAATCTGGCAATCATCGGTGGCGGCCTGGTCGGCGCCAGCCTGGCGCTGGCCTTGCAGGCCGGGGCCAAGGCGCGTGGCTGGAAAATCGTCCTGATCGAACCGTTCGCCCCCGGCGACAGCTGGCAGCCGAGCTACGACGCACGTTCGTCGGCGCTGTCCTTCGGCTCGCGGCAGATCTATCAGCGGCTGGGCGTGTGGCAGGACATTTCCCGCCGCGCCGAGCCGATCAAACAGATTCACGTCTCCGACCGTGGTCGCTTTTCCACCGCTCGTCTGTCGGCGATGGAAGAGGGCGTGCCGGCCTTGGGCTACGTGGTGGAAAACGCCTGGCTCGGCCAATGCCTGTGGCAGCATCTGGATAAAGACGTGATCAGTTGGCGCTGCCCGGCGGAAGTCACGCGCATGGAGCCGCTGCCCGACGGCTATCGCCTGACCCTCAACGATGAAACAACCGTTGAGTGCGATCTGGCGGTGCTCGCCGATGGTGGTCGCTCCGGTCTGCGCGAGCAACTGGGCATCAACGTGCGCAAGCGTCCTTACAACCAGAGCGCACTGATCGCCAATATCACCCCGAGCGAAGCGCACAACGGCATGGCCTTCGAGCGTTTCACCGACGAAGGCCCGATGGCCTTGCTGCCGCTGCCGGACAACCGTTGCGCGCTGGTCTGGACCCGTCTGGGCATGGACGCGCAACGCCTGGCCGATTTGAGCGAACGCGAATTCCTCAGTGAACTGCAAGGCGTGTTCGGCTACCGCCTCGGCACCTTGAAACAGGTCGGTGCGCGGCATCTGTATCCGTTGTCGCTGGTCGAGGCCGAGGAGCAGGTGCGCTCGCATCTGGCCGTGCTGGGCAATGCCGCGCACAGCCTGCACCCGATTGCCGGACAGGGTTTCAACCTGTCGCTACGCGACGCCGATGCCTTGGCCGCTGCGCTGCTGGCCAGCGACAAACCGCTGGGCGACTTCCCTACATTGCAGGCGTATCGCGAGCGACAGCGCCTGGACCAGGAGCTTACCGTGGGCTTCTCCGATCAGGTCACCCGACTGTTCGGCAGCACCCAGCCGCTGGTCTCGCTGGGGCGCAACATCGGCCTGCTCGGCCTCGATCTGCTGCCGCCGGCCAAACGCTGGTTCGCCCGTCAGGCCATGGGGCTGGGGACGCGGCCGGATGCTTGAGTGGTTGAGCCGTTCGTTCGGCAAGGCGCGCTTGATGCGCTGGGTGATGACCTTTTACCCACCGTACCTCGGCTCCGGGGTGCGGGTGCGGCACATCAGCGATGATTTTCGCGACGTTCAGGTGTCGATGGGGCTGGGCTGGTACAACCGCAATTACGTCGGCACCCAGTTTGGCGGCAGCCTGTACTCGATGGTCGATCCGTTCTACATGCTGATGCTGATGGAGAACCTCGGGCCGCGTTACATCGTCTGGGACAAAGCGGCCGACATCGATTTCATCGCCCCCGGCAAGGGCCCGGTGTTTGCCCGGTTCAACATCGACGACACCCTGCTCGACGAGATCCGCCGGCAGACCGCCAGTGGCGAGAAATACCTGCCGCAATTGCAGGTCGACATTCATGACGGCGCCGGCAACCTCGTGGCGCGAGTCGGAAAAACCCTTTACGTGCGGCTCAAGCCGCAAGCGAGACAGGCTTAAAGCATGGAAATGCGCGCAGATCTGCTGATTGTCGGAGCCGGAATGGTCGGCAGCGCCCTTGCGTTGGCGTTGCAGGACAGCGGCCTGGAAGTGCTGCTGCTCGACGGCAGCCCGCTGAGCGTCAAACCGTTCGATGCCGACGCGCCGTTCGAGCCGCGGGTCAGCGCGCTGTCGGCGGCCAGCCAGCGGATTCTCGAACGCCTCGGCGTCTGGGACGGCATCGCCAAACGTCGCAGCAGCCCGTACACCGACATGCACGTGTGGGACGGCAGCGGCACCGGGCAGATTCATTTCTCGGCGAGCAGTGTGCATGCCGAAGTGCTCGGTCATATCGTCGAAAACCGCGTGGTGCAGGATGCCTTGCTCGATCGTTTGCACGATTGCGATCTGGGCATGCTGGCCAACGCACGGCTGGAGCAGATGCGCCGCTCCGGCGACGACTGGCTGCTGACCCTGGCCGATGGTCGCCAGTTGCGTGCGCCGCTGGTGATTGCCGCGGACGGCGCCAACTCGGCGGTGCGCCGCCTGACCGGCGTCGCCACCCGCGAGTGGGATTACTTGCACCACGCCATCGTCACCAGTGTGCGCAGCAGCAAGCCACACCGGATGACCGCGTGGCAGCGCTTCACCGATCACGGGCCGCTGGCGTTTCTGCCGCTGGAGCGTGACGGGCAGCAGGACTGGTGCTCGATTGTCTGGTCGACCACCCCGAGTGAAGCCGAACGCCTTATGGCGCTGGATGAAACCGCGTTCTGCCGTGAACTGGAGCGGGCGTTCGAAGGCTGCCTGGGCGAGGTGATCAGCGCTGATCCGCGCCTGTGCGTGCCGTTGCGTCAACGCCACGCCAAACGTTACGTGGCCGAAGGCCTGGCACTGATCGGCGACGCGGCGCACACCATTCACCCGTTGGCCGGGCAGGGTGTGAACCTTGGTTTCCTCGATGCGGCGGTGCTGGCTGAAGTGCTGTTGCAGGCCGCGGAACGCGGCGAACGGCTGGCGGACGTGAAAGTGCTGAGTCGTTACGAGCGTCGGCGCATGCCGCACAACCTGGCATTGATGGCGGCGATGGAGGGCTTCGAGCGCTTGTTCCAGGCCGATCCGCTGCCGCTGCGCTGGTTGCGCAACGCCGGGTTGAAGCTGGTGGAGCAGATGCCCGAAGCGAAGGCGTTGTTTGTGCGTGAGGCGCTGGGGTTGACCGGGGATCTGCCGGTACTGGCCAAACCCTGAGATCTGTTTGAGGCTGATGGCCCC
>NZ_JANLOG010000126.1:0-73666 GCF_025466205.1 Pseudomonas sp. 13B_3.2_Bac1 | reverse complement strand
GTTAATTTAACCTTGGGGGGGCCGCCCCCCCCCTCCCACCCCACAGGACTACAACCATCCCGACTTCTTGAAACTCGCCCACAAACTCACACACCCCACCGTGATAAACCCCAGCACGGCGAAATAGCCGTAGTGCCAGCTCAGCTCCGGCATGTTCTGGAAGTTCATCCCGTAAATCCCCGCCACCGCCGTCGGGAACGCCAGAATCGCCGCCCACGCGGCAAACTTGCGCTGCACCACGCTCTGCCGCGAGGCCTCAAGCAGCACGCCGATCTCGATGGTCTGGCTGGCGATATCCGCCAGCGTGGTCAGGTCTTCCATCTGCCGGGTGACGTGAATCTGCACATCGCGGAAGTACGGGCGCATGTTCTTGTCGATAAACGGGAAACTCAGCTTCTGCAGTTCCTCACCGATTTCGACCATTGGTGCCGCATACCGGCGCAGACGCACGACATCGCGGCGCAAGCCATGGAGTTTCTGAATGTCACGCTCATTCAACGCGCTACAGAGCACGTTGCGCTCGAGCTCATCGATCTCGGCGTGGATCGCTTCGCCCACCGGCTGGTAGTTCTCGATCACGAAATCAAGCAGCGCATACAGTACGAAATCTTCCCCATGCTCCAGCAGCAACGGACGCGCCTCACAGCGTTGGCGGACATGGGCGTAGGACGCCGAGTGACCGTTGCGGGCGGTGATGATGTAACCCTTGCCGGCGAAGATGTGGGTCTCGATGAACTGCAGCACGCCGTTCTCACGGATCGGCGAATAGGTGACGATGAACAGCGCATCGCCAAAGGTTTCCAGTTTCGGCCGGCTGTGTTTTTCCAACGCATCTTCGATTGCCAGTTCGTGCAGGTTGAACTGGCGTTGCAGGTTGGCCAACTCCTGAGCGTCCGGCTCCTCAAGGCCAATCCAGACGAAATGGCCGGGCTTGGCGGCCCACGCGGCGCCCTCATCGAGAGCGATATTGGAGACTTTCTTACCCTCGCTGTATACCGCAGCAGCAACAACTCGACCCATGGTAGTGATTCACTTCTTCTTGGCAGATGGCGGGGAATTCAACGGCGTCAGCTTAGCCGTGTGCTGCTTGAGAGTCAGCGAAATCTGTACAGTTCACCCGGCAAAAGAAAACCCGCACGAGGCGGGTTTGTTTTTTACGCAGCTTGCAGCTGCTGATCCATTCCGGCGATGCATTCACGCATCTGTTCGCGGCACTGGCTCATAAGCATGGGCATGTCATCCATGGTCAGCCCTGCTGTAGGAATCGCCGGCAGCGAGCGTATGAGGATTTTCCCGCTGCGCCAGCTGTTCAGGCGCATGTGCTTGATGTAGCTGCTGACGCACACCGGCACGATCGGCACTCCGGCGGCGATTGCCATCTGGAACGCGCCTTTTTTGAACGGCAGCAGTTCTTCACCAAGGTTGCGCGTGCCTTCCGGGAATACCCAGATTGAGGTGTCCTCGTGTTGCAGGGTGTGGGTCGTGGTAAGCATCGACTTGCGCGCCTTGTGCGCGTTCCCACGATCGATCAACACGTTGCCCGCGAGCCAAAACAGTTGCCCGAACAGCGGCACCCATTTCAGGCTTTTCTTGCCGATGCACACGGTCCGGCGCGGTACCACGTTGCCGAACACGAACAGGTCGTAGTTGGACTGATGATTGGCAACGATCACGCAGCTGTCGGGCTTGTTCATCAGCGGGCCGACGTCGGCTTTTACCCGCAAGCGCAGAATGCACATGGCTGGAAGCGCGTAGAGGCGGGCGCAGAGACGACTGTTGTCCGGGTTGAAGGGACGGCACAGACCAAGGATCACTCCCAGCACACCGGCCAGGACAAAGTGCAAGCCCATCAACAACATACGCAACAAAAACAGCATTTTCAGGGCCTGCCTGGACAAAAGGTGGCGCAGTGTACGGATGTGCACTGTTTTCGGCAATTGCTGCTATAGAGTCCGGAGATAGGCGATGTTTAAGCGCATGTTTCCGAGTTGATCGTCAGACGCGTCCTAGAGCTGTCGGCGGATGATCAACCGAACACGCAAGAAAAAGCCCGACACGACGGTCGGGCTTTTCTTCGGCTCGGGAAGCGTGGGCTCAGCCCAGGTGCTCCTGATCCTGGATGATCGCGTTGTCGAGGGCTTCAAGCAGCGCCTTGCGCACTTTGAGCTTGGTGTTCTTGTGCGCGGTCATGTTGATTTTCTTCAACTGACGCGCCGCCGCCAGCGCAGCGCCTTGCAGCTCTTCGGCAGACACCACTTTGTCGAGGAAGCCGGCATCCACTGCGCTCTTGGGATCAAACATCTCGCCGTTGATCACCGAGCGGTGGAACGCCGAACGACGCAGGCGATCACGCGCCAGCTCGATGCCGGCGTGGTGCATGGTCATACCGATCTGCACTTCGTTCAGACCGATGCTGAACGGGCCATCAACACCAATGCGGTAGTCGGCGGACAACAGAATGAATGCGCCCTTGGCAACGGCATGGCCCGGGCAGGCCACGATCACCGGGAACGGGTGGGAGAGCAGGCGACGGGCGAGGGTCGAACCAGCGGTCACCAGTGCCACGGCTTCTTTAGGACCGGCGGTCATCACCTTCAAGTCATAGCCGCCAGACAGAATCCCCGGCTGACCGGTAATGATCACAATGGCACGATCAGTCACCGCCTGATCCAGCGCCGCGTTGAACGCCGCAATCACGTCCGGGGAAATGGCATTGACCTTGCCGTTGTTCAAGGTCAGGGTCGCGATACCGTCTTCGAGGTGGTAGGCAATCAACTCACTCATGACGCTATTCCTTGTAAGAAAGATGGGCAGACGTTACCCACCGCCGTAGGCCAGGTAAAGCGCTGTGACTGACTCGCCGGTCACCGTTTCCGGCCGCGCCCGGCGTAGCACACCGTTCTGCTTCTATATAGAAGGGTGGCCGTCACCAGAGATTGGCCGTTTTGCCATCGCCCCGGGCGGGGCGAAACGCCTTTTTGTCTTAACCGCATGAAAATTCTGAAAAAAAGTTTGCCATCAGAAAAGCTTTCGACTACATTAGCGCGCCTCGACAGACAGAACATGTTTGAAGAGATACGGTGAAGTGTCCGAGTGGCTTAAGGAGCACGCCTGGAAAGTGTGTATACAGGAAACTGTATCGAGAGTTCGAATCTCTCCTTCACCGCCACATTCAGTAAACACAAACCCCTGATTTTCCTAGAGAAAGTCGGGGGTTTGTGGTTTTTGGCGTCTGTAAATCAGCCCTATGGGAACAATAGGGGGCGGGCGCTTCATTTCTTTGTAAAAAGCAGTCTCCGCCAAGAAGGCTCTGGCGTTTCCAATAAAGCGAGAAATATTCGCGCTTCACCGGTTTCCTTTGTTTGTGAATCTGCGCGATAGTGGCTTTTTGTTATCGCCTTCAGGATGAACTGCTTGCCTGAACGCTTATTGGCAGTCCAACGCAGGGAAGTGCAGTGAAGACAGTTGTCACCATGGTTCTATTTTGGATGTTGTGCGGCTGCGGTTCTGACTCTCGCAGTTCTGCGCCGACACTCTGGACAGATGGCATCATGCTGGAGCAGAAGAAGGTCACCGTCGATGATCAGCATGCCAAGGTTGTCATGCAGGCAGCGGGCGATACGGTCAATCCGGTGGATTTTGAAGTGGTCAGAGGTAATGATCCGGATCAACGTCCCGATCATCTGGGGACAGTCGTCAAACCGTTTCGCAATAAAGTCGGCGCATGGTTCAGTCGTCTCGATAGCGCGGTCTTCAAACAGTTTCCCCAGCTTGAAATGCAGGCCGATCCCGGTCAGACGCTACTCGTGAGCGGTTCATCGACGGTCAAAAGTCAAACTCCGGCGCCAGGCTATCTGACGCTTTACAACGAAGACTATGTATTCAACCAGTCGAAGAACAAGTATGAGAAAAAGCTGACCGCCAATCCGACGGTCTCGTCGTATTACACCTGCGGGCCTGTCACCAGTACCTTTATTCCCGAGAAGCAGAAAGTTTATCTGGCGGAGTTTGTCTTCGTGGATCGTGGGGACGGATGTGAACTGCAGATCTACGACATTACACAACCCGAACTACGTCTCCCGATCGTTGCCATCAAAGGCGCGCTACCCTCGTCGGACAGGTCCTTCCACTCGCCATAAGCTGTGTCAGAAAGCTGCCTGATCGCTGCTCGGCGAGATTTCGTGCAGACCTTGGCGAGCTTTGCAAAAAGGCGAGTGTTGTTGCAGATCTGGAAACTGCCCCGTAGCGGAACCATTTTTGAATGGTGGTAGTTACAATCGCCAGATTTTCTGCCAGTTAAAAGGACGGCTTTCATGATTATTTCCACCACACATTCCATCGAAGGCCGACAGATCACCGCGTACCTGGACATTGTCAGCGCGGAGTCGGTGCAGGGTGTCAATGTGATCCGTGACATGTTTGCCGGCATGCGCGACTTTTTTGGTGGGCGCTCTCAGACGCTCGAGCGGGCATTGAAAGAGGCGCGGGTTCAGGCGACTGACGAGATCAAGGAGCGGGCGCAGGCGTTGCAAGCGGATGCGGTGGTTGGGCTGGATTTCGAGATCAGCATGCCAGCGGGCAAGGGCGGTATGGTTGTCGTGTTCGCGACGGGCACCGCGGTCAAGTTGCGTTGATGTAGTTGCCGTAGCCCGCGAGCCCATTCAGTTGATGAATGGGTTTTTTTCTGTCGATCAGCCACGTGGTTTGTTGATGTAAGCCACGAGTGTCTGAGGTCGCTGGCGCGTTTAATCGATGTAGGCCATTCGTCGGGCATCAGTCGATCTGAATCACAAGTCCAGTAATGACCGGCTAGTCTCAAAAGTCTTGGAGGTCGATATTTTTTCAGGCAAAAGGCTTTGCCGGTATCGATCTATTACGAAGGGGAGAGGCTATGACTGATCCGTATATCGAAGACGATGGTGCCGAATTTTCATTCAACAACTGCGTCCGCTGCGGCCAGACGGAGTATCAGGCGGGCTTTGGCGAGGATCCGGTTCAGACCGGCAAGATCAAGTCCACTGCGCCCAAGGGGCCGAAGGCCAAGTTTCTTCCGAAGGTCTCGGCACGATCGAGAAAGTGATAGATGACAGAATGACCCCGTCTATGAACGGGGTTTTTTATGCCCGAGGTTTATGTAGGGAAATCTCCTACAAGCGATGGGGCAAATTCTGAATTTTTTCACAAACTTTTCACGTCCACAGACGTAGGGTGAAGCCATCCGTTAGAAAGCAAGTCTCCAGCCCGTCTCCCCAGCGGGCTTTTTTTTGCCTGCGATAAAACCTTTTGCGAAATCGCTGTCCAATCGGCGCCAAGTGCGCGGCGGCAGCTGAATTCTCTGGACTTCAGCGCGTCGGCAGCTTTCAATCTCGGCCCCTTTTGATCTCCCTATTTTTGAGGTTTTTTTCATGCGTCTAACATTGCCTGCTCTGGTTCTGGGGCTTCTGGTTGCTCAAGGTGCGGTCGCCGGTGAAGGCACTGCTGCACTCGGCGGCGGACTGGGTGGCGCGCTGGGTAATGTGGTCGGCCAGAAAATGGGCGGCAGCACGGGCGCAGCGATTGGTGCCGGCGTTGCAGGCGCGGCCGGCAGTGCCATGGCAGCCGGCAAGGGCAGCCGGACCAAAGCAGCTATCGGCGGCGGTGTTGGCGCGGCCGGTGGTTCGGTGATCGGCAACAGCCTGGGCGGCAGAAATGGCGCGACCATTGGCGCAGGCCTTGGTGGCGCTGCGGGTGGTGCGGTGGGCACCAACCTGTCCAAAGGTCACAAGCGCCACTGATACCGAGCGCTTGTCAGAAAAAGCCCGGCTCGATGCCGGGCTTTTTCATGGCTGAACGTTTTCCCGGAAAACCGCTCAAATTTGACAGGAGCCCCTGTGGGCATACCGTCCCGATTCGGGAACTGTGAGGTTCAAATGCGTTTGTCATTGTCTGCACTGTTTTTCGGATTACTGGTCGCTCAAGGCGCGATGGCCGCCGGCGATGGCAGCGCCGCCGTCGGTGGCGGACTGGGCGGTGTGCTCGGGAATGTGGTCGGTGGCCAGCTCGGCGGCAGCACCGGTGCGGCGGTCGGCGCAGGTGTTGGCGGGGCGGCGGGTGGCGCGGTCGGAGCGAATAAACGCAATCGCACTGAAGCCGCCATCGGCGGTGGCCTCGGCGCAGCCGGGGGCTCAGTGGTCGGCAACAGCTTGGGCGGCTCCACCGGTTCCGCCATTGGTGCCGGATTGGGCGGCGCGGCCGGTGGTGCGGTGGGTAACAATCTGGGTGGTGACGGCGGGAAGGGGCATTCCGGCGGTGGCCACAAGCACAACAAGTACAAACATAAAAACCGCCACCATTGATTGAATACCGAAAACAAACCCGGTCTCGCGCCGGGTTTTTCATGTCTGGCTGCCAGACTCTGGAACGATTGGCTGTAGGACTTTTCGAACGCTATACAACCCACAAGCTGCAGAGGTTTGCCATGACTCCCGAAACAGAAGGCAAGGAAGAAAAAGGACCGAGCGGTCTGCCGTTTATCAATGATCCGGGGAACGAGGATCCGGGGTCGTTGATGGATGATGCGACGGTGCCGTTGAATGATGCGGATGAGGCGGATATGGAGTATGAAGAGGATGAGGATGAGCAATAAGTTGTCTTGATAGTCGAGCGCGGTAGCGCACTGAATTTCAATATCCGGGGCCTGTACTTCAGGCCCTTTGATTCGGATCGGTTTGCTCGCGAGGTCAAGGTCGATAAAACAGTCCCACTGATTCTGATGGGAAGTGAATGGCGCCCCCTAAGCCGTGCAGTTCATAATGAATTTCATCCGTTATTTCACCGCAGCGTTCAATTTGCTGGCTCCGCCAAAGTCTTAAAATTCCGCGTGAAAGAGGTTCGCGGACTTTTCGGGGGATCAAAAAAGAAGTCGGGAAAGCAGGCGTTAGCTGTAGGGCGTTTCGCTAAATATCAGAGAGTCATTCCACGGGCTAAACATTGCCCGTTGCTCAATGTCCACTGGCCTCGCTATGCTGCTGAACCCATTAATCAGATCCGCGCAGCGGCGCCGATTGCGCCGCCCGGGATGTTTTTGATAACGGATCCGATGATGAATGCACCGATGAAGGCGTTTGGCCCGATCAAGGCCGTGATTTTCGACATGGACGGTCTGCTGCTGGACACCGAAGGCATCTACACCGAGGTTACGTCCCTCATAGCCGAGCGTTACGGGCGGACCTTCGACTGGAGCATCAAACAGAACATCATCGGTCGCGGGGCCAATGATCTGGCGAACTACGTGGTGCAGGCGCTGGATCTGCCGATCAGCGCCGAAGAGTTTCTGCTGATCCGCGAGCCACTGATGCGTGAGCGCTTTCCCAAGGCCCAGGCGATGCCGGGCGCGGAGGAGCTGATTCGCCACCTCAAGGCGCACAACATTCCGATCGCCGTAGGCACCAGTTCGTCGCGGCAGTCGTTCGGCCAGAAAACCACCTTGCACCGCGACTGGTTTGCGCTGTTCGATTTCATCGTCACGGCGGATGACCCGGAAGTCGGCGCGGCGAAACCGGCGCCGGACATCTTCCTCACCGCTGCCCGCCGTCTGGGTGTCGCACCTGAAGATTGTCTGGTGTTCGAGGATTCGCCGTTCGGCGTTACCGCAGCGAAAGCCGCGGGGATGACCGCCATTGCGATTCCGGATGCAGCCATGGCTGATGAAAAATACGCGCATGCCGACGGGATTCTGCGCACGCTCAAGGCTTTCACCCCGAGTGCCTGCGGTTTGCCGGCGCTGGATTGGGCTTGATCAGCCAATAAGCACGCATGAAAAACGCCGCCCTCTGCAAAGAGGCGCGGCGTTTTTTGTACCCGGGATTCAGCGCAATCAGGCGCCAAAACCACCGTCGATGGTCAGGCTGGCACCGGTGATGTAACCGGCTTCCGGGCCTACCAGATAAGCGACGAAACCGGCGATTTCATCGGCGGTGCCGTAACGGCCCACCGCCATCAGCGGGATCAGGCTCTCGGCGAATTCGCCATGGGCCGGGTTCATGTCAGTGTCGACCGGGCCGGGTTGCACGTTGTTGATGGTGATGCCGCGCGGGCCGAGGTCGCGGGCCAGGCCTTTGGTCAGGCCGACCAGGGCCGATTTGCTCATTGCATACACACCGCCACCGCCGAAGGGCATGCGGTCGGCGTTGGTGCTGCCGATGTTGACGATGCGCGAGCCTTCGCCCATGTGTTTGGCGGCTTCCTGAGACGCGATGAACACGCTGCGCACGTTAATCGCCAAGGTCTGGTCGAAGTCTTCCAGTTTGAAATCTTCCAGCGGTGCGATGGCCAGGACCCCAGCGTTGTTCACCAGAATATCCAGGCGGCCAAAGGCTTCGACGGTGGCGCTGACGGCGTTGCGGATAGCGGCTTCATCGGCGCTGTCGGCCTTGATTGCCAAAGCTTTGCCGCCGGTGGCGGTGATGCTGTTCTGCAACTCTTCGGCCTTGGCGGTGGAGCTGACGTAGGTGAAAGCGACGGCGGCGCCTTCAGCGGCCAGGCGTTTGACGATGGCGGCGCCGATACCGCGGGAACCGCCTTGAATCAGAGCGACTTTGCCGCTGAGGTGTTGAGTGGTCATGTTCGATCTCCAGAGAATTCAAGGCAGGGTGCCTTGTTGTTGGAGCCGAGTATCGGCCTCGCATCGACAACCGTGTAGACCATGATTGCTATAGTCTGTGTAAACCAGAAGTTTATAGTGGCGATCATGGAAACTTTCAGCAGTATCGAATGCTTCGTGCGCAGCGCCGAAGTCGGCAGCTTTGCCGAAGCCGCCCGGCGTTTGAGCCTGACCCCGGCCGCCGTCGGCAAGAGTGTGGCGAAGCTCGAGGGACGGCTCGGTGTACGGCTGTTCCAGCGTAGTACACGCAGCCTTACGCTGACTGAGGCCGGTCAGCTGTTTTTGAATCAGGTCAGTGGCAGCCTGACGACGATCCAGAATGCGGTGGCCAATCTGGCCAGTGTCGAAGGACTGCCGGCAGGCACTTTGAAAGTCAGCATGGGCACGGTATTCGGGCGTTTGTATGTTGTGCCGCTGCTGCAAGAGTTTCTTCGTCGGTTTCCGGCGATCAACCCGGACTGGCATTTTGATAACCGTCAGGTCGATTTGATAGGGCAGGGTTTCGATGCGGCGATTGGCGGGGGATTTGAATTGCCTCAAGGCGTCGTCGCACGCAAATTGACACCCGCGCATCGCGTGTTGGTGGCGTCCGCGGACTATCTGCAACAGCACGAGGCGATCGCTGAGCCGGATGACCTGCAACATCACGATGGCATCCTGATTCGTTCGCCGCAAACCGGTCGGGTGCGCTCCTGGCAGTTGATCAGTGGCGGCAGTCAGCTCTGTCAGCCCTTGACCCTCAAGACGCGCATGACCATGAGTGACTCCGAAGCCGCCTGCGCCACGGCAGCGCAGGGGTTGGGGATCGCACTGGTGAGCATGCCGTTTGCTGTGGGTTATCTCGAGGCGGGCACCTTGCAGCGCGTGCTGCCGGACTGGTACATCGATGACGGCAACATTTCGATCTATTACGCCGAGCATAAATTGTTGCCGGGCAAGACTCGGGCGTTTGTCGATTTTGTGATTGAGCAGTTTGCGCAGCAGGGGTTGGCGCGGCGGTTCAGTGCTTTCTGAGCAAGACGTGGCACCGAGTTGACCCATTCGCGAGCAAGCCCGCTCCCACATTGGATTTGTGAACGCCACAGATCCAATGTGGGAGCGGGCTTGCTCGCGAAGGATACGACTCGGTATTCGTCTGTGAACTCAGCGAGCAAACCGCTCCGCCCAGCCAATAATCTGCTTCGGCCGTGGTGTCGCGTAAGTCCGCACTTTGGACGTCGACAACCCCAGCCGCACCAGCGATTCAGCAATGGTCACCGCTGCCGTCACCCCATCCACCACCGGCACCCCGGTGCGGCGACGAATCTGTTCATCCAGCCCGGCCATGCCGCCGCAGCCCAGACAAATCACTTCGGCCTTGTCCTGGGTCACCGCCAGTTCCGCCTGCTGCACGATGGCTTCCAGTGCGCGCTGCGGTTCATGTTCCAGCTCCAGCACCGCCAGGCCACTGGCTCGCACCGACGCGCAGCGATCCCACAGGCCCGACAACTTCAGCCGATCCTCGATCAGCGGCACGGTGCGATCCAGCGTGGTCACCACCGAATAGGCGTGGCCGAGAAACATCGCGGTGCTGGCGGCGGCGTCGGTGATGTCCACCACTGGCACGTTGAGCAGCTCCTGCAAACCTTCGCGGCCGTGCTCGCCATAGCCGGCCTGAATCACCGCGTCGAACGGCTGATCGTAGGACATCACCCGATCCATCACGGCGATCGCCGCCAGATAACTTTCGAAATTGCCTTCCACCGAGTCAGCGCCGAAGAACGGCGTCAGGCCGACGATTTCCGTACCCGGGGCAGCGACCGCTTGCGCGGAGCGGGCGATGGCCTGGGTGATGGATTCGGTTGTGTTGACGTTGACCACAAGAATACGCATGGGAAGTCCTTATTGCGGGCAGTTCAGCGGCCCAAATCCGGGCCGCAAGGAAGTTAATGGCCGACGTTGTCGACGGCGATCGATTCGCCGTTGACGTCGGCGTAGTGCGGTTGGCGTTTGGCGATGATCAGGTAGAGCATCGCGGCAATGCCGGCGCCCACCAGCCAGGAGAACGGCGAGATGCTGTGGAAGCCCGGCACCAGCGCCAGGACGATGGCGATCAACGCTGCCGGAATGAACGCCGCCACGGCACGGAAATTCACTCCACGGCTGTAGTAATAAGCGCCGTGGGGATCTTCGCTGTACAACTGCGGGACGTTGATCCGGCCTCTGCGGATCAACCAGTAGTCGACCATGATCACCCCGTACAACGGGCCGAGCAGGGCGCCGAGGCCGGAGAGGAAATACACGATCACCAGCGGGCTGTTGTAGAGGTTCCACGGCAGGATCAGCACGGCAATGGTCGCGCTGATCAGCCCGGCGCGGCGGAAGGTCAGGTACTTCGGCGCCAGGTTGCTGAGGACGAACGCCGGGGCGACGAAGTTGGCCATGATGTTCACCGCCACGGTGACGATCAGGAACGCCAGGCAACCCAGTACCAGGAAAAATGTGTTGGGGATCGAAGCGATGATTTCGGTCGGGCTTTCGATGATTCGCCCGTTGATCTGAAATTGCGCGCCGCAAAGCAGGACGGTGATGGTGGCGAACACCAGAATGTTCACCGGCAGGCCCCAGAAGTTGCCGATCTTGATGGTCTTGCGGCACGGCGAGGAGCGGGCGAAGTCGCAGAAATTGAGGATCAGCGTGCCGTAGATCGCCAGCCACAAGGCGCCGCCGGCAAAGATGTTGCGCCACATCTCACCACCGCTCAGCGGTTCGCGGATCGACCAGGCAATCGTGGCGTTGGCCTGGGTGTACATCCACGCGGCGAGGGCGGCGACGGTCAGCAGAATCACCGGGCCGGCAAAAGCCTCGTAACGGCGAACCATTTCCATGCCGTAGGCGAGAATCGCCAGCTGCACGAACCAGATCGCCACGAAACACACCCAGCCCAGCGACGACAGGCCGAGGATCGAGTTGTGGTCGTAATCGGCGAAACCGGGGTGAATCGCCGTCAGCAGCACGCGAAACACCACCGACGCCAGATACGTCTGAATCCCGAACCAGGCAATGGCGATCACCGCGCGGATCAATGCCGGAATCTGCGCGCCGTGGATGCCGAAACTGATCCGGCTGATCACCGGAAACGGCACCCCGGTTTTCTGCCCCATGTAGCCGGACAGGTTCATGAAGAAGTACACCAGCGCCGCGCCGATCCCCAGCGACAGCAGAATCTGCCAGCCCCCCAGGCCCAGCGCGTACAGACCGATGGCGAACGAATAGTTGGCGATGTTGTGCACATCGTTGGTCCACAGGGCAAAAATGCTGTACTTGCCCCAACGCCGACCCTCGGCCTTGGTCGGCGCCAGATCGCGGTTGTGCAGACGGGGGCTCAGTTGTAACGGTTCAGTCAGACCATCGTGGGGCAATGGCTGGTCGAGGGCAGAGGCGGGCAGATTCAGCGCGATGTTGTTGGAGAGACTTGTACGCATTCCGGCAGGCTCCTGATGGGCGGGGCCGCGATGACTGTGCATGAGCGCTCAGGCTCGACAAATCTTCGTCGCGGCCAGCAGACATCACTGGTTACGGGGCATCTGCAGCCTGTACGGGATAGGGCGCTTCAGGCTTGCGGATCGAAAGTGTGGATTGATGTTTTGCAGTTTTGTATACAAAACATGTATGCACTAAAGCCAGATCTGTGCCAGTTAGCGGTCTATGGAGCGCGCTGCTCATTTCGAAAAGTTATCGAAGAATGCTAAGTGCTTGAAAGTAAGCGGTTATAAATTGACCAATTGAACAGCTATTTATTTTTTACGGGGGATTTTGCGGAGGAGGCAAAGCAGAGGGGCGTTCAGCAGGGATGTAACTTTTCAGGGCGCGAAAACAAAAAGTGCACACATAAATGGCACCGATGGTGACATTCGTGTGTACACATTTTTTTCATGGCACCACAAAGCAAATGTGGGAGCGGGCTTGCTCGCGAAGGCGTTTTACCAGTCAACAAATCCGGTGACTGACAGACCGCTTTCGCGAGCAAGTCCGCTCCCACAGAGGGGGCATCATTGGGGCGGAGATTTACGCCTTGCTGATGATATTCCCCGCATGCAGCCCGCATTCTTTCTGCGTCGCTTCTTCCCACCACCAGCGGCCTTCGCGCTCGTGCTGGTTTGGCAGGACCGGACGAGTGCACGGTTCGCAACCGATGCTGATGAAGCCGCGTTCATGCAGGCTGTTGTACGGCAGTTCAAGCATGCGGATGTAGCCCCAGATCTCTTCGCTGGTCATCTGTGCCAGCGGGTTGAACTTGTACAGGGTGCGCTCGGGCGTGGAGAACGCGGTGTCGATTTCCAGCACCGCCACCGCGCTGCGGGTGCCCGGGCTCTGGTCGCGGCGCTGGCCGGTGGCCCAGGCTTTGACGCCGGACAGTTTGCGGCGCAGTGGTTCGATCTTGCGGATGCCGCAGCATTCGCCATGGCCATCTTTATAGAAACTGAACAGGCCTTTTTCCTTCACGAACGGTTCCAGCTTTGTGTAGTCCGGCGACACCAGTTCGATATCGATCTTGTAGTGCTCACGCACCTGATCGATGAAACGGTAGGTTTCCGGGTGCAGGCGGCCGGTGTCGAGGCTGAACACCTTGACGTTCTTGTTCAGCTTCCAGGCCATGTCCACCAGCACCACATCCTCGGCGCCACTGAAAGATATCCACAGCTCGTCACCGAACTCGGCGAAGGCGAGTTTCAGGATGTCCTGGGCGGATTTGTTGGCATAGGTCGTGGCGAGTTCCACGACATCGAACGTTGGGCTCATCAGGGCGGCTTCCTACAGGTCGGTGGCGCTGGGCGCTCTATATGGCGGCGATGTTAACAAAAAGCGGCGGGGTAGAGTGTGCCTGCTGCGTTGCGTGGTCGCGGGGGAGTCGCTAGAGTTCGGGCTCGCTCGACTCAATAATCACTACAAACGGGAGTGTCTTGTGGAAATTGCTTGCCTGGATCTTGAAGGGGTACTGGTACCGGAAATCTGGATCGCCTTTGCCGAAAAAACCGGAATCGAATCCCTCAAGGCCACCACCCGGGACATTCCCGATTACGACGTGTTGATGAAGCAGCGTCTGCGCATCCTCGACGAGCATGGCCTGAAGCTTTCGGACATTCAGGAAGTGATCGCCACCCTCAAGCCGCTGGACGGCGCGGTGGAATTCGTTGACTGGCTGCGCGAGCGCTTCCAGGTGGTGATTCTCTCGGACACTTTCTACGAATTTTCCCAGCCGCTGATGCGTCAACTGGGCTTCCCGACCTTGCTTTGCCATCGCCTGATCACTGACGACAGTGGCCGGGTGACCAGTTATCAATTGCGTCAGAAAGATCCCAAGCGTCAGTCGGTGCTGGCGTTCAAGAGCCTGTATTACCGGGTGATTGCGGCGGGCGATTCGTATAACGATACGAGCATGCTGGGCGAGGCGGATGCGGGGATTCTGTTCCATGCGCCGGACAACGTGATTCGCGAGTTCCCGCAGTTTCCCGCCGTACACACCTTTACCGAGTTAAAGCAGGAGTTCCTCAAGGCCTCGAACCGGGATTTGAGTTTGTAATTACAACATTGTGGCGAGGGAGCTTGCTCCCGCTCGGCTGCGCAGCAGTCGTAAGATTTTGGGGAGCGCTTCGCACTCCAGCGGGAGCAAGCTCCCTCGCCACAAAAACTTATAGGTTTTGCAGGGTATCGAGCAGAACCTTCACTTTGGTAATCGACTCCTGATACTCCGCCTGCCAGTCCGAATCGGCGACAATCCCGCCACCACCCCAGCAGCACACCTGCCCATCCTTGACCAACAGACTGCGAATTGCGATGGAGCTGTCCATCTCGCCGCGCACGTCCAGATAAAGTAACGAGCCGCAATACAACCCGCGCCGGGTCGGTTCCAGTTCATCGATGATCTGCATTGCGCGAATCTTCGGTGCGCCGGTGATCGAGCCACCGGGGAAGCTGCCAGCGATCAGGTCCAGTGCGTCGCGATCCTCGGCCAGTTCACCGGTCACGCTGCTGACCAGATGATGCACATTCGGATAGCTTTCCAGACTGAACAGCTCCGGCACCCGCACCGAGCCGATGCGACAAGTGCGGCCGAGGTCGTTGCGCAGCAGATCGACGATCATCAGATTTTCCGCGCGATCCTTGGGGCTGGCCAGCAGTTCGGCGGCGTTGGCCGCGTCTTCGGCAGGCGTCAGGCCACGCGGGCGGGTGCCTTTGATCGGGCGGGTTTCCACTTGTCGTTGGCTGACTTTGACGAAACGTTCCGGCGACAAACTCAACACTGCGTTGCCGTCGGGCAGGCTCTGGAAGCCGGAAAACGGCGTCGGGCAGGCCTCGCGCAACGCGCAATAGGCCAGCCACGGGTCGCCCTGACACGGCGCACGGAAACGCTGGGCGAAGTTGACCTGATAGCAGTCGCCGGCCTGAATGTATTGATGAATGCGTTCCAGCGCCTGGCGATAGTCATCGGCCGACAGGTCGGCGGTCATCGGCGTGTTCAGCTTGAACGGCGTCAGCGTCGCTGAGGTCGGCTGACTGAACAGCGCGATCAGCCGTTGCCGTTCGCTGGCGGCCAGTGACGGGTGAAACACCAGTTGGCTGGTGGCGGTCTGGTGATCGCTGATCAGCGCCCAGTCGTACAGACCGAATCGCGCGTCGGGCAATTGCAGATCATCCCGAGCCTGGCTCGGCAGGTGTTCCAGATGCCGACCGAAGTCGTAGCTCAGATAGCCGATCAGGCCGCCGGCGAACGGCAGTTGATATTCCGCAGGCAGTTGCGCTTCGCCCAGACGGCTCAGATTATCCCGCAGGCGTTGCAGGAACAGGCTGCCGCTTTCGTCGGGCAACACCGCCAGTTGTTCCAGCGGCCAGGCGCTGAGCAGGTCAAAACGGCCACGGTCAGCACTCGGCCGGCCGCTGTCGAGCAGCACGGCGCCGGGCGCATGGCGGATGGCCGCGAAGTAGTCGGCGGGGTTGGCGCGGTAGGGCAGCGGGTGTAAGGAACAGGTCAACATGGGCGGGGCAGATCGGCCATCGAGGCGGGGTGGGGATTGTAGTCCTCTCGGCTGCCAGATCAAAATCAAAAGCTACCCCCTCACCCCAGCCCTCTCCCCCAAGGGGGCGAGGGGGAAAGGGGGCGGATCTTCATGCTTTTCAAGTTCTGAGTTCGACTCGAACTTGCAGGTCGATGTACTTCGAGCATCCAACACGGTCAGTCCCCTCTCCCTCCGGGAGAGGGCTAGGGTGAGGGGCTCTTCAGCTTTTCAGCTTCAGCCCTCGACCGCCGGGATATGCCCAAACATCTCCTGGGTAAACGCCACTCGCTCTTCAACCGACTCGGTCACCCCTTGCGCCTTCAGCGCTTCCAGATGCGCCTCGACCGCGTGCGTACGCTGGGTCAGCCCGCAATCGTTGGCAATCTGGATATTCAGCCCTGGTCGCGCATTCAGCTCGAGAATCAGCGGGCCTTTTTCCTGGTCCAGGACCATGTCCACGCCGATGTAACCCAGCCCGCACAGCTCATAACAGCCGGCGGCGAGTTTCATGAAACCGTCCCAGTAGGGCAGTTGCACGCCGTCCACCGCGTTGGTGGTGTCGGGGTGTTTGTTGATGATGTTGTTCAGCCAGGTACCGCGCAGGGTCAGGCCGGTGGCCAGATCGACACCGACACCAATCGCGCCCTGGTGCAGGTTGGCCTTGCCGCCGGACTGACGGGTCGGCAGGCGCAGCATGGCCATCACCGGGTAACCCATCAGCACGATGATGCGGATGTCTGGCACGCCTTCGTAGCTGATGCTCTTGAAGATCTGATCCGGGGTCACCCGGTATTCGATCAGTGCGCGGTCGCGGTGACCGCCCAGCGAATACAGGCCGGTGAGGATGCTCGAGATGTGGTGCTCGAGTTCTTCGTGGGCGAGGATCTTGCCCGAGACCGTGCGATAGCGGCCCTCGAAGCGGTCGGCGATGACGATGATGCCGTCACCGCCGGCGCCCTGGGCCGGCTTGATCACGAAGTCGTTGTGCCCGCCGATGATCGCGTCGAGCTTGTCGATTTCCTTCTCCGTGGAGATCACGCCGTACAGCTCCGGCACGTGAATGCCGGCAGCGATGGCGCGCTCCTTTGTGATGATCTTGTCATCGACGATCGGGTACAGACTGCGCTTGTTGTACTTGAGCACGTAGTCGGCGTTACGCCGATTGATGCCCATGATGCCCCGGGCTTCCAGCGCCTTCCAGGTCTTCCAGAAACCGAACATCAGGCGTCAGCCTTCTTCAGGAAAGCCTTGAAACGCACCAGTTCGGTCAGGCGATAACCGCGATAGCGACCCATGGCCAGCATGAAACCCACCAGAATCAGCAGGATTGCCGGGAAGGTGAACACGAAGTACACCAGCTCCGGCACGGTCATGATCAGGTGCGCCAGCGAGGCGGCGAACAGGGTGCCAATCGCCACTTTCATGGCATGGCTGGCGCCGCGTTCTTCCCAGGTGATCGACAGGCGTTCGATGGTCATGGTCAGAATCACCATCGGGAACAGCGCCACCGACAGACCGCGCTCCAGACCCAGCTTGTGGCTGAACAGACTGATGGCGGCAATCAGCACCACCACGAAGGTCAACACCACCGACAGACGCGGCAGCATTTGCAGCTTCAGGTGTTCCAGGTACGAACGTAATGACAGGCCCAGCGCGGTGATCACGGTAAACAGCAGGATGCCGAAGCCCAGCTGCGTTTCGCGGAAGGCCAGGGCGATCAGCACCGGGGTGAACGTGCCGAGGGTCTGCAGGCCGATCAGATTGCGCAGGATCAGAATCACCAGCACGCCGATCGGGATCATCACCATGATCATGAACGTTTGCTGGGTCTGCAGCGGCAGGCCATACAGCGAGTATTCGAGGAAGTTGGCGTCAGTGTTTTCGTCGGTCAGCTTGGCCAGACGAATCGCGTTCATCTCGCTGTTGTTCAGGCTGAAGGTCACGTTGGCTTTCTTCGCGCCCTCGATGGTGATCAGGTTTTCATCACCGGTCCACCACAGCAGGCGGTCGGTCGGCAGGCCTTGTTCGCCGGTTTCCGGGTTGAAGTACAGCCAGTCGTTGCCGTTGAAGCTGCGCAGCCACAGTTCCGGGGTTTGCGGTTGATCGGCGACGAGGCGGATGGTGTGGACTTTTTCCACCGGCACGTGAGCGATGGACAGCAGCAGCTCGACGATTTTCGCTTTGTGCGCGGTCGACGGGTCGCCGGCCAGCAGCAGTTTGACGTTGTCATCGTTGGCGTTGTTGACGCGTTTGATCGCCTCGCCGATGAAGGTTTCGACGTCGGCCGAGTGCTGGCGGATCGGCGCGAGCAGGGCTTCGGCGGCGATTTTTTCCGGGCCTTCGATGGCGATGCTGTCGCGGAAGGTCGGGCCTTTGATCTTGGATTTTTCCGCGGTGTAGCGCTTTGTCAGCACTAGACGGTAATAAAGGGTCTGGTTGCCCTTGGCCCGGCGCGCCGACCAGGTGACCTTGCGGTTGCCGTCGACGCGGTTGACCGCCACGCCGTAATTATTGGAGATAAAGCTTTCGTTGAGGCTGACGTAATCGCGGCTCAGCGGTGGCACGAACATCTGGACCTTCACCGGGTCCTTGGTACTGGCGACGAACTCGACTTTGGCGTCGATGTTCCACAGGTCGTCGGTGGCGTCTTCGGTCACCGGAATGCCGAGCACGAAAATCTGATAGGCCGTAACCGAAACGCCCAGGAGCACCAGAATGGTGATCAGGATTTTCAGGTGGAAGGTTAGAGAACGCATGGAAATTACTCGGCGGTATGAGCGGCGATGGTGCAGGCGGGTTTGCCGGCAGCGTATTTAAGACTGGGGTCGACCAGCGCATCGAAGCGTTTCAGCGCTTCGGAGCCGATCAAAAGCGGGTATTGGAACGCACTACGGTCGGTCAGGTTCACTTCGATGCTGCGCAGCGCCATGCCCATGCAGATATCCAGTTCGATCACCGGGCGGGCCGTGTATTGCTTGCCTTCTTCCGGGTCGTAGTCGCCGGCGCGGCGCTTGATCTTGCTGACCCGGGCCAGCGGCCGCTCGATCGGGTGCGAATGCGCAGCGTCGATCGCCAGGTAGAAGCGCACCCAGGACTCGCCGTTACGTTTGAAGCGTTTGATGTCGCGGGCACTCAGCGAGGCGGTCTTGGCGCCGGTGTCGAGTTTGGCCGCGACTTCCAGATTGATGCCATCAAGCGCTGCATATTCGTTGAGGCCGTACACGGTTTTTTCCCCCGCCGTGGCGAGGCCGGGCAGGCAAAACAGCGCAAAAAATGTGGGGAAGGGCTTGAGTCTCATAAATCCTGGTGCGCAGCGTTCCGTTTTCGGTTCAGGTTCCTGGCAAAACTGCGCAAGCTCCTTCGTGTGCCTATCAGCTTTTTATGACAAGCCGTACAAAAGGCCAGCAAATGCGGGCGGCATTCTAGCACGGTGGTTTTATGGCGCCAGCGCCCGCACCGGTCTATAACCCTTGGGGTAGTCAAGGAGGTTTATTAGACGATTGTCGACAATGCGTATTTATCCTTTGACTGATGTGGGCGAATTGGCTAGTTTTTGCCGCATTGGATTTAAAGGTGTCGACAATATGCTGGATCAACTCGATCCCCCGGTCATCAGCGGCGACGATTCCGAGACGCTCTCGGAAAACGTCTTCCGGCGCATCCAGGCGGCCATCGTCAAGGGCGAGATCGCCCCGGGCAGCAAGATCTCCGAGCCCGAGCTGGCGCGCACCTACGGCATCAGTCGCGGACCGTTGCGCGAAGCCATCCACCGACTCGAAGGCCAGCGTCTGCTGGTGCGCGTACCGCATGTCGGCGCGCGGGTGGTGTCGCTCAGTCACGCCGAATTGCTCGAACTCTACGAAATCCGCGAATCCCTCGAAGGCATGGCCTGTCGGCTGGCGGCCGAGCGCATGAGCGTCGAAGACATCGACGAATTGCGCCGGGTGCTGGAAACCCACGAGCGCGACGCCGCGTTCCAGGCCGGTGTCGGCTACTACCAGCAGGAAGGCGATTTCGACTTTCACTATCGGATCATCCAGGGCAGCGGCAACCGCACCTTGACCCAGATGCTCTGCGGCGAGCTGTACCAACTGGTGCGCATGTACCGCATCCAGTTTTCCACCACGCCAAACCGGCCGCGTCAGGCCTTCGCCGAACACCACCGGATTCTCGATGCCATCGCCGACCGTGACGGCGAGCTCGCGGAATTGTTGATGCGCCGCCACATCGGCGCCTCGAAACGCAACATCGCCCGTCATTACCAGGACGGCGCCGACAATAAGACAGCCACTGAACGAGGTGAGTCATGAGTTCCAAGCAGAACACTCCAGGCCAGCGTTTCCGCGATGCGGTCGCCAGCGAGCATCCATTGCAGGTGGTCGGCGCGATTAACGCCAACCATGCGCTGCTGGCCAAGCGTGCCGGGTTCAAAGCGATCTACCTGTCCGGTGGCGGGGTGGCCGCAGGTTCCCTCGGCGTGCCAGACCTGGGCATCACCGGCCTGGATGACGTGCTGACTGACGTGCGGCGCATCACCGACGTCTGCGACCTGCCGCTGCTGGTGGACGTCGACACCGGTTTCGGCGCCTCGGCGTTCAACGTGGCGCGCACTGTGAAGTCGATGATCAAGTTCGGCGCCGCGGCGATTCACATCGAAGACCAGGTCGGCGCCAAGCGCTGCGGCCACCGTCCGAACAAGGAAATCGTCACCCAGCAGGAAATGGTCGACCGCATCAAAGCCGCGGTCGATGCCCGCACCGATGACAGCTTCGTGATCATGGCGCGGACTGACGCGCTGGCGGTTGAAGGTCTGGAATCGGCACTGGATCGCGCCGCCGCGTGCATCGAGGCCGGCGCCGACATGATCTTCCCGGAAGCCATCACTGAACTTGAGATGTACAAGCTGTTCGCCAACCGGGTGAAGGCGCCGATCCTCGCCAACATCACCGAGTTCGGCTCGACGCCGCTGTACACCACCGAGCAACTGGCCGGCGCCGACGTGTCGCTGGTGCTGTACCCGCTGTCGGCGTTTCGCGCGATGAACAAGGCAGCGGAAAACGTCTACACCGCGATCCGCCGCGACGGCACCCAGCAGAATGTCATCGACACCATGCAGACGCGCATGGAGCTTTACGATCGCATCGACTACCACACCTTCGAGCAGAAGCTCGATGCGTTGTTTGCCGCTAAAAAATAAAGGCGAAGATCAAAAGATCGCAGCCTTCGGCAGCTCCTACATGAACCGCATTCCCCTGTAGGAGCTGTCGAGTGCAACGAGGCTGCGATCTTTTGCCAACAACACCGTAATTGCAGATTCCCTAACAAATTCAAGATTGGAGACAGCAATGGCCGAAGCAAAAGTACTCAGTGGCGCCGGGCTCCGGGGCCAGGTTGCCGGGCAAACCGCACTGTCCACCGTGGGCCAGGCCGGTGCCGGGCTGACCTATCGCGGCTACGACGTGCGTGAACTGGCAGCAGACGCGCAGTTCGAAGAAGTGGCTTACCTGCTGCTGTACGGCGAGCTGCCGACCCAGGCGCAACTCGACGCTTACCAGCAAAAGCTGAGCAAGCTGCGCGACCTGCCGCAAGCGCTGAAAGAAGTCCTGGAACGCATTCCCGCCGACGCCCACCCGATGGATGTGATGCGCACCGGTTGCTCGTTCCTCGGCAACATCGAGCCGGAGAAAGACTTCTCCGAACAGCGCGACAAGACCGACCGCCTGCTCGCCGCGTTCCCGGCGATCATGTGCTACTGGTATCGCTTCAGCCACGACGGCAAACGCATCAACTGCGTCAGCGACGAGCCAACCATCGGCGGTCACTTCCTGCACCTGCTGCACGACAAGAAGCCGAGCGAACTGCACGTCAAAGTGATGAACGTGTCGCTGATTCTTTACGCCGAACACGAATTCAACGCCTCGACCTTCACCGCACGGGTTTGTGCATCGACCCTGTCGGATCTGTATTCCTGCGTCACCGCAGCGATCGGCTCGCTGCGTGGCCCGCTGCATGGCGGCGCCAACGAAGCGGCGATGGAAATGATCGAGCGCTTCTCGTCGCCGGAAGAGGCGATCAAAGGCACCCTCGGCATGCTCGAGCGCAAGGACAAGATCATGGGCTTCGGCCACGCGATCTATAAGGACAACGATCCGCGCAACGAGGTGATCAAGGGCTGGTCGAAAAAACTCGCGGACGAAGTCGGGGACAAGGTGTTGTTTCCGGTTTCCGAAGCCATCGACAAGACCATGTGGGAGCAAAAGAAACTGTTCCCCAACGCCGACTTCTACCATGCCTCGGCGTACCACTTCATGGGCATCCCGACCAAGCTGTTCACGCCGATCTTCGTCTGCTCGCGCCTGACCGGCTGGGCCGCGCACGTGTTTGAACAGCGCGCCAACAACCGCATCATCCGTCCAAGCGCCGAGTACATCGGCGTTGAGCAGCGCAAGTTCGTGCCAATCGAACGTCGCTGAATGGTGGACCTGCCACCCGGGTAACTGGATAAACCGGGAACCAATGTGGGAGCGGGCTTGCTCGCGAATGCGGTGTATCAGTCAACAAATCCGTTGAATGACACTCCGCCTTCGGGAGCAAGCCCCCTCCCACAGTTGACCGAGTCCACTTCAGTGCCGGTGCCGGCCCCACCCTTTGAAACTACCGTGACCCGAGTCCTGACCCGATGAACACAGAATTCCGCAAAAACCTGCCCGGCAGTTCCCTGGATTATTTCGACGTCCGTGCGGCGGTCGAGGCGATTCAGCCCGGCAGTTACGACACCCTGCCGTACACCTCCCGCGTGCTGGCGGAAAACCTTGTGCGTCGCTGCGATCCGGCCACGCTCACCGATTCCCTTAAGCAACTGATCGAGCGCAAGCGCGACCTCGACTTCCCGTGGTTCCCGGCGCGCGTGGTGTGCCACGACATTCTCGGCCAGACCGCGCTGGTCGATCTCGCCGGCCTGCGCGATGCGATTGCCCTGCAGGGCGGTGACCCGGCGCAGGTCAATCCGGTGGTGCCGACGCAACTGATCGTCGACCACTCGCTGGCGGTAGAAGCGGGCGGTTTCGACAAGCAGGCCTTTGAGAAGAACCGCGCCATCGAAGACCGCCGTAACGAAGACCGTTTCCACTTCATCAACTGGACCAAAAAAGCCTTCAAGAACGTCGACGTGATCCCGCCGGGCAACGGCATCATGCACCAGATCAACCTGGAGAAAATGTCTCCGGTGATCCAGGTGCGCGACGGCGTGGCATTCCCCGACACCTGCGTCGGCACCGACAGCCACACCCCGCACGTCGATGCGTTGGGTGTGATCGCCATCGGCGTGGGCGGCCTTGAAGCCGAGAGCGTGATGCTCGGCCGCGCCTCGTGGATGCGCCTGCCGGAGAGCGTCGGCGTCGAACTGACCGGCAAGCTGCAACCGGGCATCACCGCCACCGACATGGTGCTGGCGCTGACCGAATATCTGCGCAAACAGAAAGTCGTCGGCGCCTGGCTGGAGTTCTTCGGCGAAGGCGCGTCCGCGCTGACCCTCGGCGACCGCGCGACCATCTCCAACATGGCCCCGGAATACGGCGCCACGGCCGCGATGTTCTACATCGACCAGCAGACCATCGACTACCTGAAACTCACCGGTCGCGAAGACCAGCAAGTGCAGCTCGTCGAGCAGTACGCCAAGCTCAACGGCCTGTGGGCCGATAGCCTGAAAGGCGCGCAATACGAGCGCGGCCTGAGCTTCGATTTGTCTTCGGTGGTGCGCAACATGGCCGGCCCGAGCAACCCGCATGCACGCGTCGCGGTGTCGGATCTGGCGGCCAAAGGCATCTCCGGGCAGTGGGATGACGTACCGGGGCAGATGCCCGACGGCGCGGTGATCATCGCCGCCATCACCAGCTGCACCAACACCAGCAACCCGCGTAACGTGATCGCCGCAGGCCTCCTGGCGCGCAATGCCAACAAGCTGGGCCTGACCCGCAAGCCGTGGGTCAAATCCTCGCTGGCGCCGGGTTCGAAAACCGTGGCGCTGTACCTTGATGAAGCGGGGCTGACCACCGAGCTGGAGCAACTTGGTTTCGGTGTCGTCGCGTTTGCCTGCACCACCTGCAACGGCATGTCCGGCGCCCTCGATCCGGTGATTCAGCAAGAGATCATCGACCGCGATCTGTATGCGACTGCCGTGCTCTCCGGCAACCGCAACTTCGACGGCCGCATTCACCCGTACGCCAAACAGGCGTTCCTCGCGTCGCCGCCGCTGGTGGTCGCGTACGCCATCGCCGGGACCATCCGTTTCGACATCGAGAAAGATGTGCTGGGCGTGGTCGACGGCAAGGAAATCCGCCTGAAAGACATCTGGCCGAGCGACGAAGAAATCGATGCGGTGGTGAAGTCGTCGGTGAAGCCTGAGCAGTTCCGTCAGGTCTACATCCCGATGTTCGCTGTCCATGAAGACACTGGCCCGAAAGTTACGCCGCTGTACGACTGGCGCGAGATGAGTACCTACATCCGCCGTCCGCCGTATTGGGAAGGTGCGCTGGCCGGCGCGCGGCCGCTCCAGGGCATGCGCCCGCTGGCGGTGCTCCCGGACAACATCACCACCGATCACCTGTCGCCCTCGAACGCGATCATGCTCGACAGCGCCGCCGGTGAATATCTGGCGAAAATGGGCCTGCCGGAAGAGGACTTCAACTCGTATGCCACACACCGTGGCGACCACTTGACCGCGCAGCGCGCCACCTTCGCCAACCCGAAACTGTTCAACGAAATGGTCCAGGAAAACGGCAAGGTCAAACAGGGTTCGCTGGCGCGGGTCGAGCCGGAAGGCAAGGTGATGCGCATGTGGGAAGCCATCGAAACCTACATGGAGCGCAAGCAGCCGCTGATCATCATTGCCGGCGCCGATTACGGTCAGGGTTCGTCCCGCGACTGGGCGGCGAAGGGCGTGCGGCTGGCGGGCGTGGAAGCGATCGTCGCCGAAGGTTTCGAGCGCATCCACCGCACCAACCTGGTGGGCATGGGCGTATTGCCGCTGGAGTTCAAACCGGGCACTGACCGGCACACGCTGGCCATCGACGGCAGCGAAACCTACGACGTGATCGGCGCCCGCACCCCGCGCGCCGACCTGACGCTGGTGATCCACCGCAAGAACGGCGAACGCGTTGAAGTGCCGGTGACCTGCCGCCTGGATACCGCTGAAGAGGTGTCGATCTACGAGGCCGGCGGCGTGTTGCAGCGCTTCGCCCAGGACTTCCTCGAAGAGTCGGCGGTTGCCGTTTAAATCAACTGATGTAGGCATGGGGTTTCACGCCCATGCCTTCGGTAAGGAGCATCATGGCTCACGCACCACAAATCAAAATCCCCGCCACCTACATGCGCGGCGGCACCAGCAAAGGCGTGTTCTTCAGCCTCAAGGATCTGCCCGAAGCCGCGCAGACTCCCGGCCCGGCCCGCGATGCCTTGCTGCTGCGGGTAATCGGCAGCCCCGACCCCTACGACAAGCAGATCGACGGCATGGGCGGTGCCTCCTCGAGCACCAGCAAAACCGTGATCCTGTCGAAAAGCAGCAAGGCCGATCACGACGTCGATTACCTGTTCGGTCAGGTCTCCATCGACAAGCCATTCGTGGACTGGAGCGGCAATTGCGGCAACCTCTCGGCGGCGGTCGGTTCGTTCGCCATCAGCAACGGTCTGGTGGATGCCAGCCGCATTCCGCACAACGGTGTGGCGGTGGTGCGCGTATGGCAGGCCAACATCGGCAAGACCATCATCGCCCACGTGCCGATCACCAACGGCGAAGTGCAGGAAACCGGTGATTTCGAACTCGACGGCGTGACCTTCCCGGCTGCCGAAGTGCAGGTCGAATTCATGGATCCGGCGGCGGAAGAAGAGGGCGGCGGCGGTTCGATGTTCCCCACCGGTAACCTGATCGACGAGCTGGAAGTGCCGGGTGTCGGCACGTTCAAGGCGACCATGATCAACGCCGGGATTCCGACGATTTTCGTCAACGCCGCAGACATCGGCTACACCGGCACCGAACTTCAGAACGCGATCAACGGCGATCCGAAAGCGCTGCAGATGTTCGAAACCATCCGCGCCTACGGCGCATTGCGCATGGGCCTGATTGCGAATCTGGACGAAGCGGCCAAGCGACAGCACACGCCGAAAGTCGCGTTCGTCGCCAAACCCGCGGATTACGTGGCGTCCAGCGGCAAGGCGATTGCCGCCGGTGATGTGGATCTGCTGGTGCGCGCATTGTCGATGGGCAAATTGCACCACGCGATGATGGGCACGGCGGCGGTGGCAATCGGCACGGCGGCAGCGATCTCCGGGACTCTGGTGAATCTCGCGGCGGGCGGTGTCGAGCGCAACGCGGTGCGCTTCGGCCATCCGTCCGGGACGCTGCGCGTAGGCGCCGAGGCCAGCCTGGAAAACGGTGAGTGGGTGGTGAAAAAAGCCATCATGAGCCGCAGTGCGCGCGTACTCATGGAAGGCTACGTACGCATCCCCGGCGACGCCTTCTGACCCAACACCGAACAAAACTGTGGGAGCGGGCTTGCTCGCGAAAGCGGCGTATCAGGCAATAGAGATATCGACTGACACGACGCCTTCGCGAGCAAGCCCGCTCCCACAATGGATTGCATTTCAACCGGGATAATCAATCCGCAAAGTAATGCTCGTGTGCCAGGCGATACTTTCTGACACTACACCGACCAAAACTGTGGGAGCGGGCTTGCTCGCGAAAGGGGCGTATCAGGCAACAGAGATATCGACTGACACGACGCCTTCGCGAGCAAGCCCGCTCCCACAGGGATTGCATTTCAATCATAAGAAAAATTAGTCCTGAACCGAGGTCCCATCAACGAACCACTGCAAGAGTGAATCGAACATGAGCGCCAACGTCGACCTGAACAACCGCCCCGACTACGACCGTGTCCTGCAGGACATCGCCGATTACGTCCTCACCTTCAACATCGAATCTGCCGAAGCCCTCGACACTGCCCGCAATTGTCTGATGGACACGTTGGGCTGTGGCCTGCTGGCGTTGCGGTTTCCCGAGTGCACCAAACACCTTGGCCCTCTCGTCGAAGGCACCGTGGTGCCGTTCGGGGCGCGGGTGCCGGGCACTTCCTATCGCCTCGACCCGGTGAAAGCCGCGTGGGACATCGGCTGCATCGTGCGCTGGCTCGACTACAACGACACCTGGCTCGCCGCCGAGTGGGGGCATCCGTCGGACAACCTCGGCGGAATTCTCGCGGTGGCCGATCACCTGTCGCAAAAACGCGTTGCCAATGGTGAGAAGCCGCTGACGATTCGCGATGTACTTGAAGCGATGATCATGGCCCACGAAATTCAAGGCGTGATCGCTCTGGAAAATTCCTTCAACCGCGTCGGGCTCGACCACGTGCTGCTGGTGAAAGTCGCTTCGACCGCCGTCACCGCCAAACTGATGGGGGCCAATCGCGAGCAGCTGCTGTCGGCGTTGTCCCATGCGTTTGCCGATGGTCAGGCGCTGCGCACCTATCGCCATGCGCCGAACGCCGGGTCGCGCAAGTCATGGGCGGCGGGGGATGCGACCAGTCGTGGCGTGCGTCTGGCCGACATCGCCCTGCGTGGCGAGATGGGTATTCCCGGGGTGTTGACGGCCAAACAGTGGGGCTTCTATGACGTGTCGTTCAGCCACACCAACAATGATCTGGCGCTCAAGCCCGAAGGCAAACGTGCCTTCAGTTTCTCGCGGCCCTACGGCAGTTACGTGATGGAAAACGTGCTGTTCAAGATCAGCTTCCCCGCCGAATTCCATGCGCAAACGGCCTGCGAAGCGGCGGTGACCTTGCATCCGTTGGTGCGCAACCGCTTGCACGAAATCGACCGCATCGTCATCACCACCCACGAGTCGGCGATTCGCATTATTTCCAAGGTCGGGCCGCTGGCCAACGCCGCCGACCGCGACCACTGCCTTCAGTACATGACCGCCGTGCCGCTGGCGTTCGGTAATCTGGTGGCCGAGCAATACGAGGACGATTTCCACGCCGCGCACCCGATCATCGATGTGTTGCGCGAGAAGATGGTCATCGTCGAAGACCCGCGTTTCACCCGCGAGTATCTGGAGGCCGACAAGCGCTCGATTGCCAACGCGGTGCAGGTGTTTTTCAAGGACGGATCGAGCACCGAGAACGTGGTGGTGGAATACCCGATCGGCCACCGTCGCCGCCGCGCCGATGGCATCCCGTTGCTGGAGGACAAGTTCAAGGCCAACCTGGCGACGCGTTTCACCGGCCAGCGCAGCAACGAGATCTTCACCCTGTGCAAGGATCAGCAAGCGCTCGAAGCCACGCCGGTCAATCGCTTTGTCGACCTGTTCGTGATCTAGGCCAACGCCAGAGGTGTCGCGGGCTACAGGCTGCCCTCGACATCCTCCAGGCTGAAGGTTTCGGTGTGGTCGTCGTAGGAGAAAATCTCCGCATAACGACCCCAGGCGATCACCACTTCCAGGGTTCTCTCGACGAACGCTTCGGTCAGCGAGTCCTGCAGTTCCTGCTCGAAACGCACCCGTGGCGCGCGGTGACCATTGCGCTCCAGCAACACCTGACGGATGCGCGCGGCCAGCGGTACGTGGCGAATCAGGTGTTCGGCGAACAGGGTTTTGCGTTCCTGGGTGCCGTAGTCGGCGAACAGTTTGCCGGCATCGGTCAGGGTGATGTCGGCGCCTTTGAGTTCAGCGAAACCGAGGTGCTCGATCATCTCGGCCACGGGGAACAGGTCATCGACTTCCAGCAGACGCCGTTCAGCCACGGTGGGCAGGCCGGCGTGGCCGTTGTAGGGTTCGGCGGCGATGGTTTCGATCAGACCGGCCATCAGGTTGGTCGAGACCTCAGGCAGCGGACTGCTCATTTTCAGCTCGGGCTTGCCGACGCTGGCATCGGCGCTGCGCCGGTCAGTCATCTGCGCGTAAATGTCGTCGACCATCTGCCGGAAAGCCGGATCCAGGCGGTTGCGTGGATGGGCGAACGGCACTTTGATTTCCGCCACCACCCGACCCGGGTTGGACGACAACACCAGAATGCGGTCGCACATCAGCACCGCTTCTTCGATGTTGTGGGTGACGATCAGGATCGATTTGATCGGCAGTTGCTTGCCGCTCCACAGGTCCAGCAGATCCGTGCGCAGGGTTTCGGCGGTCAGTACGTCCAGTGCCGAAAAGGGTTCGTCCATCAGCAACAGGGTCGGGTTGACCACCAGCGCGCGCGCGAAGCCCACGCGCTGGCGCATGCCGCCGGACAACTCGCGCGGGTAGGCGTTTTCGAAACCGTCGAGGCCGATCAGGTCGATCGCCGCCAGCGCCCGTTTACGCGCAGCCTTGCGTTCGACCTGCAAGGCTTGCAGGCCGGCCTCGACGTTTTCCAGCACCGTCAGCCACGGGAACAGGGCAAAGGTCTGGAACACCATCGCCACACCTTCGGCCGGGCCGTGCAGCGGCTGGCCGTTGTACAGGACATCGCCCGATGACGGTTCGATCAGGCCGGCAATGATCCGCAGCAAGGTGGATTTGCCGGAGCCGGAGCGGCCGAGCATGCCGACGATCTCGCCTTCGCGCAGGGTCAGATCCACCCCGCTGAGCACTTGCAGTTCTTCCTTGCCCTTGCCAAACACCCGGTTCACATCGCTGAGCGAGTAGATTTCGGGGCTGGCGGCGGTTTGTTCGGTATAGGTATTCATCGCAGCGAGTCCCATCAGTTCAGGCGCAGTTTGTTTTCGGCCACGGCGTACATCGGTCGCCAGACCAGACGATTGAAGGCCACGACAAAGATCGCCATGACCACCACGCCGAGGGTGATTTTCGGAAAGTCTCCGGCGGCGGTGGTCTGGGCGATATACGCCCCGAGACCGTGGGCAACGACTTTGTCCTGCCCCCAGGAGACGAATTCGGAGACGATGCTGGCGTTCCACGCACCGCCCGAGGCGGTAATGGCGCCGGTCACGTAGTAAGGAAAAATCCCCGGCAGCATGACCTTGCGCCACCACAACCAGCCGCGAATGCGGAAGTTGGCGGCGGCCTCCTTGTAGTCATTGGGGAAGGCGCTGGCCCCGGCGATCACGTTGAACAGGATGTACCACTGCGTGCCGAGCACGATCAGCGGGCTGAGCCAGATGTCCGGGTTCAACTGGTAGCGCAGGATCACGATGACGAATACCGGGAACAGCAGGTTCGCCGGAAACGCCGCGAGGAACTGCGCCAGCGGCTGGATCTTTTCCGCCAGCGCCGGACGCAGGCCGATCATCACTCCCAGCGGCACCCAGATCAGCGAAGCAATGAGAATCAGACCGGCCACTCGCAGCAAGGTAAAGAACCCCAGCAGCAATACATGGCCGACCTCGGCGAGCGTCACTTCTGTGCCGACATACAGGACGATGTGATAAAGCGCATAAGCCGTCAGCAGCGCGATCAATGTGCCCCAGATCCAGTCGATCATTTTCGATCTGCTCGGGTTGTCCGCGCTGAGGGTGTGACGCGCCGCGCGCGGCAGGTTCAAGCGCATGTTGCCCAGCCGGCTGATGGCGCGGCTGAACGGGCGCAGCAGGCGCTGGATCAATCGGGTGCGCTGGATCAGGTTCAGTACCCAGGATTCGGGCGCGGCGGTTTGCGAGGCGGTGTTTTCCATGCGGAACTTGTCGGCCCAGGCCACCAGCGGGCGGAACAGGAACTGGTCGTAGATCAGGATCACCACGATCATCGTCAGGATCACGTAACCCACCGCGTGCAGGTCTTTCTGCGCGATGGCCATGGCCAGATACGAGCCGATACCCGGCAGGGTGATGGTCTGGTCCCCCACCGTGATGGCTTCCGACGCCACCACGAAGAACCAGCCGCCGGACATGCTCATCATCATGTTCCACACCAGCCCGGGCATGGCGAAAGGCACGTCGAGTTTCCAGAAACTCTGCCAGCCGGACAGTTGCAGGTTGGTCGACACCTCCACCAGATCCCGCGGCAGCATGCGCAACGACTGATAGAAGCTGAAGGTCATGTTCCACGCCTGACTGGTGAAAATCGCAAAGATCGCGGCGAATTCCGCCCCGAGTACCCGGCCGGGAAACATCAGCAAAAAGAAGGTCACGGTGAACGAGATGTAGCCCAGCACTGGCACCGATTGCAGGATGTCCAGCACCGGCACCAGCAGTTTTTCGGCGCGACGGCTTTTCGCGGCCAGGGTGCCATAAAGCAGGGTGAACACCAGCGCCGCGACCATCGCCGCGAGCATGCGCAGGGTGGTGCGCATGGCGTATTCAGGCAGGTTGCTCGGGTCGAGGGAAATCACCTCGCTCTGCAAGGTGGCGATCGGTGCCCAGGTTTCCCGGGCGGTGATCGAGAAAAACAGCAAGAAGCCGATCACCAGCGGCATGGCGATCAGGTCCCAGCGATTGGGCAGCAAGCGCCGGGTCGTGGCCGGGATGTAGTGACGGAACACTTTCTTCATACGCAGTGATTCCAGCGGTGTCCAAAGGGGGCGCGGCAGTCTGAGCGTAGCTTCTGTCTGCACGACCCACCGAGAATGAGCGGATGCTCGTTCTTCAGGTTCAAGTGGGAGGTGAATGTTGCGGGCCCGCTGAATTCATCAGGCCAGGAGGGCTGGCGCATCCGGTTTGGGAACCGGATGCGCTGCTTGCGCGGATTGTATATTTCCAGATGTTACAAAGACGTAAAGACAGTGTCTGTTTTAAGTGAAGAAATTTTCATCCGGTAAATACCCGTCCGCCTGCGCGAAACGCAGGATTACCCGGCGATTGTTGCGGCTTTTCTTCTCGATTTTTTCGCAATACACCCGGCCGATTTCCCGGGTGTTGTGCACATGGGTGCCGCCACAGGGCTGGATGTCGACGCCGCTGACCTCGACCATGCGCAAGTCACCCTGAATGACGGGCGGCTTGACCGTCTTGCTGCCGGTCCTCTCCAGCAAGGCGGGGTACTCGGCGGCCGGCATCGACAGGGTATTGACCGTGCAGGCCTGTTCGATCAGCGCGTTGAGGTCGCGGGTGATGCTGTCCTTGTCGAGGGTCATTTCCGGCAGATCGAAATCCAGTCGGCCCTTGTCGGCGCTGATGCTGCACCCGGTGACCGGCGCATTGATCAGCGCACCGAGCAGATGCAGGCAGGTATGCATCTTCATGTGCTGATAGCGCCGCTCCCAGTCGAGGCTGGCGTTGACCAATGCGCCGGTACACAGCTGCGGCGGGCACTCCTGCACCTGATGCCAGATGATCGACGGCAGCAGGGGATCGCGCACCGTTCCGGTGACTTCGATCCGCGTGCCATCCACCAGACTGAAATGCCCGGTGTCACCCGGTTGCCCGCCACCGGTTGGGTAGAAAAGGGTGTGTTCCAGCACGACGGCCTGATCGACCACTGCGATGACTCGGGCACCAAAGGCGCGCCGGTAGGGTTCACTGTTAAACAGGCTGAGGGTTTCCATGGTGTGTACCGACATTTGAACCTCCGATGTTCAAAGTTGAGTGGTGTGTGAGCCCTTGTGCTCACCTCGGGTCGTGGGTTTCAGCGTTTGAGCGGTAGCTTGGTGATCGCGAAACCGGCGAGCAGGATTGCCGAGTACAGCATCAAGTCCCGCGAGATCGGTGTGCCTTCGTACCAGGCGCCGATGAGCAGGGCGAATGCCGGGAAGATGATGAACACGAACGACAGCAGCACCGGGCTCAGGCGTTTGAGCAGGATGAAATAGACGATAAAGCCGCCCACTGACGCCACCAGTCCGAGGTACAGCAGAGCGCCCCATGAGCGCGCGGTCACGTCCTTGAATACCGGTGCTTCCACGTTCAAGCCGACAATAAATAACATCAGCCCGGCGATGCCGATCGGCAGGGTGTTGTAGGTGATCACGCTGATCGCGCTGCCGTGCTTTTTGGTCACCACGTAGCACAGCGCATGCAGGATCGCTGCGCACAGAATCGCCAGCACGCCGAGCCATTCCGCCTGATCCAGATGCAGGCCCTGACTGCGAATGATCATGAACAGACTGGCGAAACCGATGGCGATACCGAGCATCTGTGTGGGGAGGATTTTCTCGCGCAGAAACAGCGCGGAAAAAATCAGGATAAACACCGGCATGCAACTGAACAGCAGCGCTGTCAGACCGGACGAAACGTGCATCTCGCCGTAGTTGAGCAGGTAGTACGGCAGGCTGAAGTATGCCAGCGTGACGAACACGAAAAACCAGCGGCTCTGTCGCGGGAACAACAGCGGTTCCCTGCGCAGCACGGCAAAGCTCAGGAACAGCGGAAAGGCGATCAGAAAGCGCAGACCGGCGGCAGTCAGTGGCGGCACGCTTTCCACGGCAATCTTGATCCCCAGCCACGTGGTGCCCCAGCTCAGGCAGACGATCAGAAACAAGGTGCTGGTGAGCAATCCGGCGAGCCAGGGTTTGCTGATGTTCAGCGGTGCGCTGATGGCAGTCGACATGCTTGGTGCTCCGCAGCAAAGGAATTGACCCGGTTGTTGAAAAGGGCTATCCCTGATTGAACCTGTTTTCAGCACGCTATTCGGGGCGACAATGACTGTCAAAGTAAGTATTGCCATGGTGTCAATCCTCCGCGACGGCCTCGCCAACGGGGTGGGGGTGAAGTACAAGCGCCTGGCGGATGCGGTGCAGCAGGCCATCGCCGAAGGCGTGATTGCGGCGGGAGCGAAATTGCCGCCGCACCGGCTGTTGGCCGATAGCCTGGGCGTGACCATCGGCACCATCAGTCGCGCCTATGGCGAACTGGAGCGGGTCGGTCTGGTGGTGGCCCGGGTCGGCGATGGCACTTATGTGCGTGAGCGCGGGATGGAGCGGCCGCAGGACAAGGGCTTTCGCAATGTCAGCGATGAGCCGCGTGCCTGTTTCGACATGAGCCGCAATCAGCCGATCCCCGGGCAGGAAGCGGCGTTCATGAGCCAGACCCTGCACAGCCTCGCCAGTGATCCGCGCGGCTTGCAGCAGTTGACCGGTTACACCGTCGAAAGCGGTTTGCTGCAGCATCGGCAGGCGGGGGCGCGCTGGTTGAGTCATGGCGCGTTTCAGCCGCACGCCGATCAGGTGTTGTGCGTCAATGGCGGCCAGCATGGCTTGCTGTGCGCCTTGATGGGCCTGCTCAAGGCCGGCGACACGTTGGTTACCGAGCATCTGACTTACCCGGGGCTGATCAGCGTCGCGCGCCAGTTGGGGATCAAACTCATCGGTGTTGCAATGGATGACGAAGGGCTGCTGCCGGCAGCGCTGGACGACGTCTGCCGGCAGCACCGTGTCTCGGCGCTGTACTGCACGCCGACGATTCAGAACCCGACGGCGGCAGTCATGTCGGTGCCACGGCGCGAGGCGATTGCCGACATCTGTCGCCAACACAATCTGCTGATTTTCGAAGACGACGCACATGCGGTGCTGGCCCGCCAGCGACCGTTGCCGCTGAGCCATTTCGCCGCCGAGCGTGCGGTGTTGATCGGCAGTCTGAGCAAGGCCGTTTCAGCCGGTCTGCGGGTCGGTTATCTGCATGCACCGCAAGCGCTGATCGGACGCCTGAGTGCGGCCATTCGTGGCACCTGCTGGATGGCCAATCCGCTGGCGATGGAGTTGGCGAGCCGCTGGATCGACAACGGCATGGCCGAGCGTTTGCTGGATGAGCAGATCAGCGAAATCGGCCGGCGCAAGGCGCTGGTCGCGCCGGTGTTGGCGGGGCTCAATTACAAGGCGGATGCGCATAGCCCGCACTTCTGGATCGAGGTGCCGGAGCTGTGGCGCGCATCGCAGATTGCGGCGGAGCTGAAGGAAAACAACTACTTGGTGGCCACCGCCGAAGCATTCGCGGTCGGGCATGCGGCGGTGCCGCAGTTCATTCGAGCCAGTGTGTGCAATGCGGTGGGGGATGACCGGTTGTTGCTGTCCGGGTTCGAGGCTCTGGCAAACGCCCTGATACAACATCATCCCCTGTAGGAGCTGCCGCAGGCTGCGATCTTTTGATTTTGATCGTTAACAGCAAGAGCAAAAGATCGCAGCCTGCGGCAGCTCCTACAGGAGGGGAGTGGTGTTATTTGAACCGCCGCTCCACGCCTTTCTCCACCAGAATCTTCGCCGAAATCTCTTCCACCGAAAAATGCGTGGAGTTGATGTGCGGGATGTTCTCGCGGCGGAACAGGTTTTCCACTTCACGCACTTCGAATTCGCACTGGGCGTAGCTCGAATAACGGCTGTTGGGCTTGCGCTCGTTGCGGATCGCGGTGAGGCGATCCGGGTCGATGGTCAGGCCGAACAGCTTGTGCTGATGCGCGCGCAGGGCGGTCGGCAGGGTCAGGCGCTCCATGTCGTCTTCGGTCAGCGGGTAGTTGGCCGCGCGAATGCCGAATTGCATCGCCATGTACAGGCACGTCGGCGTCTTACCACAACGCGACACGCCCACTAGTATCAGATCGGCCTTGTCGTAATAGTGGGTGCGCGCGCCGTCGTCATTGTCGAGAGCGAAGTTCACCGCCTCGATCCGCTCCATGTAATTGGAGTTGTGCCCGATCGAATGCGACTTGCCGACGGTATAGGAAGAGTGCTCAGTCAGTTCCTGCTCCAGCGGGGCGAGGAAGGTCGAGAAAATGTCGATCATGAAACCATTGGAGGTCGCGAGAATCTCACGGATGTCCTGATTGACGATGGTGTCGAAGATGATCGGGCGCATGCCGTCGGTTTCAGCGGCTTTGTTGATTTGTTGTACCATGGCCCGCGCTTTGTCCGCGTTGTCGATATACGGCCGCGTGACTTTGCTGAAGGTAATGTTTTCGAACTGCGCCAGAAGGCTTTGACCCAGGGTTTCGGCAGTGATGCCGGTGCCATCGGAGATAAAGAAAGCAGATCGTTTCATTTGCACCTTGGGCCTTAAGCTAGTCATCAATCTTGGATATGATAGGCGCGATTGCCGGCCGCCAATGGCCCGCATTCTCACTTATTTTCCAGGTCCAGGCCATACAGCCGGCCAACGCTCCCCCGAGCTGCCGGTTTCTGAGCTTTTCCAACACAGTTAGTGGAGAGATCACCTTGGTAGAGTACGTAGTTTCCCTCGATAAGCTCGGCAAACACGATGTTGAGCATGTGGGGGGCAAGAACGCATCCCTGGGCGAGATGATCAGCAACCTGGCGGGTGCCGGTGTGTCGGTCCCCGGCGGCTTTGCCACCACCGCGCAGGCCTATCGCGACTTTCTCGAACTGAGCGGCCTCAACGATCAGATCCACAAGGCTCTCGACGCCCTGGACGTCGATGACGTCAATGCACTGGCCAAGACCGGTGCGCAGATCCGTCAATGGATCATGGACGCCGAATTCCCTGAAAAACTCAATGCCGAGATCCGCACCGCGTTCGCCGCGTTGTCGGTTGGTAACCCTGATGTGGCCGTGGCCGTGCGTTCTTCCGCCACCGCCGAAGACTTGCCGGACGCCTCGTTCGCCGGTCAGCAGGAAACCTTCCTGAACATCCGTGGCGTGGAAAACGTTATCCGCGCCGCCAAAGAGGTGTTCGCTTCGCTGTTCAACGACCGGGCGATTTCCTACCGCGTGCACCAGGGCTTCGACCACAAACTGGTCGCCCTGTCGGCCGGCGTGCAGCGCATGGTGCGTTCGGAAACCGGCACTGCCGGCGTGATGTTCACCCTCGATACCGAATCCGGTTTCCGTGACGTGGTGTTCATCACCGGCGCCTACGGCCTGGGCGAAACCGTTGTTCAAGGCGCGGTGAACCCCGACGAATTCTATGTGCACAAGGGCACGCTGGAAGCCGGTCGTCCGGCGATCCTGCGTCGCAACCTCGGCAGCAAGGCGATCAAGATGATCTACGGCGACGAGGCCAAGGCCGGTCGTTCGGTGAAGACCGTCGAGGTCGACAAGGCCGAGCGTGCGCGTTTCTGCCTGACCGACGTCGAAGTCAGCGAGCTGGCCAAGCAGGCGATGATCATCGAGAAGCACTACGGCTGCCCGATGGACATCGAGTGGGCCAAGGACGGTGACGACGGCAAGCTGTACATCGTGCAGGCCCGTCCGGAAACCGTGAAGAGCCGCACTCAGGCCAACGTCATGGAACGTTACCTGCTGAAAGAAACCGGCACCGTGCTGGTGGAAGGTCGTGCCATCGGCCAGCGCATCGGCGCCGGTAAGGTGCGGATCATCAAGGACGTCTCGGAAATGGACAAAGTCCAGGCCGGCGATGTATTGGTCTCCGACATGACCGACCCGGACTGGGAACCGGTGATGAAGCGCGCCAGCGCCATCGTCACCAACCGTGGCGGGCGTACCTGTCACGCGGCGATCATCGCCCGTGAACTGGGGATTCCGGCGGTTGTGGGTTGCGGCAACGCCACCCAACTGCTGAAGGATGGCCAGGGCGTGACCGTGTCCTGCGCCGAAGGTGACACCGGTTACATCTTCGAAGGCGAGCTGGGCTTCGACGTCAAGAAGAACTCCGTGGACGCCATGCCGGAGCTGCCGTTCAAGATCATGATGAACGTCGGCAACCCGGACCGCGCCTTCGACTTCGCGCAGTTGCCGAACGCCGGTGTCGGCCTGGCCCGTCTGGAATTCATCATCAACCGCATGATCGGCGTGCACCCGAAAGCACTGCTGAACTACGACGGCCTGCCGCAGGAAATCAAGGACAGCGTCGACAAGCGCATCGCCGGTTACGACGATCCGGTCGGCTTCTACGTCGAAAAACTGGTTGAAGGCATCAGCACCCTCGCTGCTGCGTTCTGGCCGAAGAAGGTCATCGTGCGGCTGTCGGACTTCAAGTCCAACGAGTACGCCAACCTGATCGGCGGCAAGCTCTACGAGCCGGAAGAAGAAAACCCGATGCTGGGTTTCCGTGGCGCTTCGCGTTACATCAGCGAAGCGTTCCGCGATTGCTTCGAACTCGAGTGTCGCGCACTGAAACGCGTACGCAACGAGATGGGCCTGACCAACGTCGAAATCATGGTGCCGTTCGTCCGTACCCTCGGCGAAGCCAGCCAGGTGGTCGATCTGCTCGCCGAGAACGGCCTGGCCCGTGGCGACAACGGCCTGCGCGTGATCATGATGTGCGAACTGCCATCCAACGCGATTCTCGCTGAAGAATTCCTCGAATTCTTCGACGGTTTCTCGATCGGTTCCAACGACCTGACTCAGCTGACCCTGGGCCTGGACCGTGACTCCGGGATCATCGCGCACCTGTTCGACGAGCGTAATCCGGCGGTCAAGAAGCTGTTGGCCAACGCGATTGCCGCGTGCAACAAGGCCGGCAAATACATCGGTATCTGCGGTCAGGGCCCTTCGGACCACCCGGATCTGGCCAAATGGCTGATGGAGCAGGGCATCGAAAGCGTGTCGCTGAACCCGGATTCCGTACTGGAAACCTGGTTCTTCCTCGCGGAAGGTCAGGCCCAGGCCTGATCCATATGTGAACGGCCCGTTCCCCTTGTGGGAGCGGGCTTGCTCGCGAAGACGGAATAATATCCGCCACAAATGTTGGCTGATACACCGCTTTCGCGAGCAAGCCCGCTCCCACAAAGGTCGGGGGCTTTGAGATTGAAGTAGGGCGGGCTCCTGTAGATGCCGCCCTTTTTTGTGCAAGAGCATTATGCAAAGCAGCAGCAACCTGTTTCCTGTCGCCCTGATCAGCGCCGAACGTCGCGGTGATCTGAGCGAAGATGTGTATCGATTGAAACCCGGCAACAGTCCCGACTGGTCCGTGGAAATCGCCGTGACCCGCTTGGGCATGGCCGATGACACGACACCGCGCGGCGTGCCGGTGATTTTGCTGCACGGCAGCTTTTCCAACCGGCGCTTCTGGTTTTCCCCCAAGGGCCTTGGGCTGGGCGCGTACCTGACGCGTCTGGGTTTTGATGTATGGATTCCGGAGATGCGCGGCCATGGACTGTCGCAGCGCAACCAGGACTACCGCCGCAACCGCGTGGCTGACTACGCCCGGTACGATCTGCCGGCGATTGCCGCGTTCGTGCGCGAGCAGAGCGGGCAGGTGCCACACTGGATCGGCCATTCGCTGGGCGGCATTACCCTGGCGGCGGCGCTGGGTGGCGAATACCTTGGCGAGCCAGCCGTGGCTTCCGCGGCGTTTTTCGGCACGCAGGTCAGTCGCACGTACTGGCCGCTGAAGATTCCACCGGTGGAGTGGAGCGGGCGCTTCATTCTCAAGCGTTTCGCGCAATTGTCCGGCTCACGCCTCAAGCGCGGCCCGGAGGACGAGCCGATCGGCCTGGCGCTGGAAAGCATGCGCTGGTACGGCTTGTTTGGACGTTTTGGTGACAAGGACAAGGATTGGTGGGCCGGCTTGGCCGAGGTTCAGGTGCCGGTGCTGGCCGTGACGGCAGCGGGCGATCATCAGGATCCGGCGTGGGCCTGTCGCAAGCTGTTCGAGCAGATCGGTTCCGAACGCAAGCAATTCGTCAATCTGGGGCGTGAGCAGGGCTTCAGTGACAATTTCGGTCACGTCGAGATGCTGGTGAGCAAGGCTGCACAGGCCGAAGTCTGGCCGCTGGTGGCGCGCTGGCTGCAGGACCAGCAGACGCCATTGCTCGGCGACAAGCCGGATCTGGCGGCCGCGGGTTGAGGCCAAGGCTCTGAAAAGGGCATTTCGCTCAGGTCGGCTTGCGGCTAAGATATGACGCATTGTGCGGTTCTGGTCATAATTGGTGGCTGTTTAGCTATTACGTTTCAGCGTATGTTCAGGTTCATTCAGCGAACATTGCATGAATCAGGGTAAACAGCGACTGCCGGAGCTCGTCTCAAAAGAATGCGGCATCCTAGATCGTCTTCCTTTAACAGGAGTTTCTCGATGAACCATTACCTCACGCCTGACCTGTGCGACGCCTATCCGGAGCTGGTGCAGGTGCTGGAACCGATGTTCAGCAATTTCGGCGGCCGTGATTCTTTCGGCGGCGAAATCGTGACCATCAAATGTTTCGAAGATAACTCGCTGGTCAAAGAGCAAGCCGAACTCAAGGGTGACGGCAAAGTGCTGGTGGTCGATGGCGGCGGTTCGCTGCGTCGCGCGCTGTTGGGCGACATGATCGCCGAGAAAGCCGCGAAAAACGGTTGGGAAGGGCTGGTGATCTACGGCTGCATTCGTGACGTTGACGTCATCGCCCAGACCGATCTCGGAGTCCAGGCCCTGGCCAGCCATCCGATGAAAACCGAAAAACGCGGTCTCGGCGACCTTAACGTACCGGTGACTTTCGCCGGCGTGACGTTCCACCCGGGCCAGTACATTTATGCGGACAACAACGGCGTGATCATCTCGCCGAGCCCGCTGAAGATGCCTGAATAAACAGCGGCAGAACAAAGGGATGCGGATGTTCGAGGAAGAAAACGCGCAGTGGGGGCTGGTGCATGCCCTGGTGCTGGACGGTAAGGGCGGTGCGCGTTCGATAGCCAGGACCGAGCTCGACGATCTGCAGCTACAGGCCCATGAGAGTCTGTGGCTGCATTGGGATCGCAGTCATCCGCAAACCCAGACCTGGCTGCGCAAATCCAGCGGCCTGAATGAATTCGCCTGCGACCTGCTGCTGGAAGAGAACACTCGGCCGCGCCTGTTGCCATTGCCCGATGCCGAACTGCTGCTGTTTCTGCGCGGGGTCAACCTCAATCCAGGTGCCGAGCCGGAGGACATGGTTTCGGTGCGGATTTTCGCCTCGGCGCAACGGGTCATTTCCCTGCGTCTGCGCCCGCTGCGCGCCACCGATGAGTTGTTGGCGCTGTTGAGCGAGGGCAAAGGCCCGAAAACGTCCTCCGAACTGATCCTGTATCTGGCGCAATTCCTTACCCACAAGGTGCAGGATCTGGTCACGTGCCTGTCGGAACTGGTCGATGAAGAGGAAGACCGGCTGGATGCCGACGAACGGTATACCCCCGAGCATGGCTCGATTTTGCACATCCGCCGCCGGGCTGCCGGACTGAAGCGTTTCCTCGCGCCGCAGCGGGATATTTTCGGACAGCTGACGCGGATAAAACTGCCGTGGTTTGTCGACGATGACGCCGACTACTGGAACGAATTGAACAACAGCCTGACCCGCTATCTCGAAGAGCTCGAATTGACCCGAGAGCGCATGGGGCTTGTGCTGGAGGCTGAAGACCGGCGTTTGAACGTGCGCATGAATCGCACGATGTATCGCTTCGGCATCATCACCTGCATTTTTTTGCCGATGAGTTTTCTCACCGGTCTGTTGGGCATAAACGTGGGCGGAATTCCGTTCTCGAGCAGCCCTTACGGCTTCCTGATCGCCTGTCTGACGGTGTTGGCGATGGCCTTTGGTCAATGGTGGTTATTCCGCCGTTTGCGCTGGGTATGAATATGCAATATGTGACCCGACCAAATTTGCCCGCGTCTTTCACAGACATCACGAGAGGTGCGTATGCACGATCCGTTTGAACAGTCTTTGCGCGACATGCTCAACGCCTCGCCGTCCAGCCGTGACGACGATGCATGCCTGGGTCGCGTGCTCAAAACCGCCAACCGCCAGGTTGGCGCCGGTGATCTGTTCAGCCTGCTGGGCCGCTGGCTGCCCGCGCTGATGATCGCCCTGAATAATGGATCGGCCCACGTTTCGCCGGTTTCCCGTCTTCGTAAAACTACCGCTCGCACTGCTGATAAGGCTGATTGAATATGGAACTTGATCTCTGGACTCAGAGCCTCGTCACTGCAATGACTGCGTTGTGGACCAAAGTCGCTAATTTCATTCCGAACCTGTTCGGCGCACTGGTGGTGCTGCTGTTGGGTTTCGTGGTGGCCAAGCTGCTCGATACCTTGCTCTCCAAATTGCTCGCCAAACTGGGCCTTGATCGCCTGATGGGCGGTACCGGACTGACCAAGTTGATGTCGCGCGCCGGGCTTCAGGTGCCGATCTCGACCTTGATCGGCAAGATCGTCTACTGGTTCGTTTTGCTGATTTTTCTGGTTTCCGCGGCAGAGTCCCTTGGACTTGAGCGAGTTTCAGCTACGCTGGACATGCTGGCGTTGTATTTGCCGAAAGTTTTCGGCGCCGCGCTGGTGTTGCTGGTGGGCGTATTGCTTGCGCAACTGGCCAACGGGCTGGTGCGCGGCGCGGCAGAAGGCGTAGGGCTGGACTACGCTTCAGGTTTGGGCCGAATTGCCCAGGGGCTGGTGATCATCATCAGCATCTCGGTCGCGATCAGTCAGCTTGAAGTCAAGACCGACCTGCTGAACCATGTGATTGTCATTGTATTGATTACCGTTGGTCTGGCGGTTGCGCTGGCGATGGGATTGGGAAGCCGGGAAATTGCCGGTCAGATTCTTGCGGGAATCTATGTGCGTGAGTTGTATCAGGTTGGGCAACAAGTGCGTGTTGGCGAGGTCGAAGGCCAGATCGAAGAGATCGGCACGGTTAAAACCACATTGCTGACCGATGACGGTGAGCTAGTCTCACTCTCCAATCGGATCCTGCTGGAACAGCATGTGAGTAGCCGCTAACCCGGCAAACCCTGCTAATGTATGCCGCCGCAAAATGCCCTGAGAGGGTAGCGGCGGACATTGACCTGACTGTCGGCACGACTTGTTTTGAATAAAGCCCAAACGCTATCCACGCGCTATGACCCCCGTGAGCTCTCTGATGAGGAGTTGGTCGCGCGCTCGCATACCGAGCTGTTTCACGTAACGCGCGCCTATGAAGAGCTGATGCGGCGTTACCAGCGAACATTATTTAACGTTTGTGCGAGATATCTTGGGAACGATCGCGACGCAGACGATGTCTGTCAGGAAGTGATGCTGAAGGTGCTGTACGGCCTGAAGAATTTCGAGGGGAAATCGAAGTTCAAAACCTGGCTGTACAGCATCACTTACAACGAATGCATCACGCAGTATCGGAAAGAACGGCGAAAGCGTCGCTTGATGGACGCCTTGAGTCTGGACCCCCTGGAAGAAGCGTCGGAAGAAAAGGCGCCGAAACCCGAGGAGAAGGGCGGACTCGATCGCTGGCTGGTGTATGTGAACCCGATTGACCGTGAAATTCTGGTGCTGCGATTTGTCGCAGAGCTTGAATTTCAGGAAATCGCAGACATCATGCACATGGGTTTGAGTGCGACAAAAATGCGGTACAAACGTGCTCTAGACAAATTACGTGAGAAATTTGCAGGCATTGCTGAAACTTAGTTCAGCGCAAATATCTCTTACGTGTAGGCAAGTTCTGATAGACTTGCCGCCGAGTTGTCCCCCGGTTTGCGGGACTGCTTCACAATCACCAGATGGGGATTTAACGGATGAAACTGAAAAACACCTTGGGCTTGGCCATTGGTTCTCTTATTGCCGCTACTTCGTTCGGCGCATTGGCACAAGGCCAAGGCGCAGTTGAAGGCGAGATCAACTACAAGAAGCAGTACAACGACAGCGTTGACCATGTCGAAGACGGCTTCAACCCAGGCGCCAAAATCGGTTACTTCCTGACCGACGACGTCTCGATCAACTTCGGCTGGGATCGTAACAACCACACCCGTTCGAACGACGGTACCGGTAGCCAGAAACTGCGCGGCGACAACTTCGGTCTGACCGCTCAGTACCACTTCAACAACGCTGGCGACGCTCTGCGTCCATACGTTGAAGGTGGCGTTAAGCACGGCACCCTGACCAACGTTGCAGACGACGGTCACACTGGTCGTGACCAGTCGACTTTCCTGACTGCTGGCGCTGGCGTTAAGTACTACTTCGCTGAAAACTTCTTCGCCCGTGCTGGCGTAGAAGCTGACTACAAACTGGACAACGGCCGTTGGGACTACGCTCCATCGGTTGGTCTGGGTGTGAACTTCGGTGGTGGCGGCAAGCCAGCTCCGGCTCCAGTTCCAGCTCCAGAGCCAGTTGCAGAAGCTCCAGTTGAAGCTCCAGTTGCTGAAGTTGTTCGTGTTGAGCTGGACGTCAAGTTCGACTTCGACAAGTCGGTCGTCAAGCCTAACAGCTACGCTGACATCAAGAACCTGGCTGACTTCATGAAGCAGTACCCAGCGACCCACACCACTGTTGAAGGTCACACTGACTCCGTCGGTCCTGACGCTTACAACCAGAAACTGTCTCAGCGTCGTGCAGACGCTGTTAAGAAAGTTCTGACTCAGCAGTACGGTGTTGAATCGTCCCGCGTTCAGTCGGTTGGCTACGGCAAAACCCGCCCAGTTGCTGACAACAGCACTGAAGCTGGCCGCGCTGTAAACCGTCGCGTAGAAGCGCAGGTTGAAGCTCAAGCTAAGTAATTAGCTCGCCGCTTTGAGAAAAGCCCGGCCTAGGCCGGGCTTTTCTTTGTCTGCGATTTGGTGTTGAAGCCATAAGCCCGGCTATAATCGCCACCTCTTTTCGCCGCCCGAGTCATCGCCGCCCATGTACACCCTGGCCCGTCAGCTGTTGTTCAAACTTTCTCCGGAAACCTCCCACGATCTGTCGCTTGATCTGATCGGCGCGGGTGGGCGTTTGGGCCTCAACGGCTTGCTGTGCAAGAAGCCGGCGAATGTGCCGGTGACGGTCATGGGCCTGGACTTCCCGAACCCGGTGGGTCTGGCGGCCGGTCTGGACAAGAACGGCGCGGCCATCGACGGCTTCTCGCAGTTGGGTTTCGGTTTCGTCGAAATCGGCACCGTGACCCCGCGTCCGCAGCCGGGCAACCCGAAACCACGGATCTTCCGCCTGCCGGAAGCCGAGGCGATCATCAACCGCATGGGCTTCAACAACCAGGGTGTGGATAACCTGCTGGCGCGGGTCGCCGCGGCCAAATACACGGGCGTGCTGGGGATCAACATCGGCAAGAACTTCGACACCCCGGTCGAGCGTGCAGTGGATGACTACCTGATCTGCCTGGACAAGGTGTATGCCCACGCCAGCTATGTCACGGTCAACGTCAGCTCGCCGAACACCCCGGGCCTGCGCAGCCTGCAGTTCGGTGATTCGCTCAAGCAGTTGCTGGCGGATCTGGCCACGCGCCGCGCCGAACTGGCCCTGCGCCACGGCAAGCACGTACCGCTGGCGATCAAGATTGCCCCGGACATGACCGACGAAGAAACCGCGCAGGTTGCCCAGGCACTGATCGAAACCGGGATGGATGCGGTGATCGCCACCAACACCACCCTGAGCCGCGTTGGCGTCGAAGGCATGGAGCATGGTGACGAGGCGGGCGGTCTGTCCGGCGCTCCGGTGCGCGACAAGAGCACGCATACCGTTAAGGTACTGGCGGCAGAGCTGGGTGGTCGGTTGCCGATCATCGCGGCTGGGGGCATCACCGAGGGCAAGCACGCGGCTGAGAAGATCACCGCCGGTGCGAGCCTGGTGCAGATTTACTCCGGGTTCATCTACAAAGGTCCGGCGCTGATTCGCGAATCGGTCGACGCCATCGCCGCGCTGCGCTGAGGTTTTCTGAGGGCTCTGTGGTGAGGGAGCTTGCTCCCGCTGGGTTGCGAAGCAGCCCCAAGTTTGTCAGGTATAGCGAGGATTAAGGATTTGCGACTGCTGCGCAGCCGAGCGGGAGCAAGCTCCCTCGCCACAGGGGATTGCATTTTCAGGCATAAAAAAGGGCTCCTCGAAGGAGCCCCTGGGCCGCAGCCCGCCGTCCGGGAAGGACGTGCATGGTAAGTCGCTATAAATTCAGATTGTCGTATTGCAATAAGTGCCCTGTGTTAGCCGACGGCGTGAAGTTCGTTGAGTCTGTGGATCCCCGCAGTGCCGGTCATACCGTCCCAGTTGTCGCCGCGTCCTTCTCGCCAGCCGTTGATCCAGGCTTGGCGTACCGACGGTAGAGTAAATGGGCAAAGCTCGCGGGATTTGCCACCAACGCCATATTGATATCCGCGCAAAAATGCTCTTTCCAACGGATCACGCTTAAGTCTTCTCATAGGGTGTTTCCCTCACTTGTTGACTGTTTTTGTCGCGTTGACCTCAACCGAGGTCTGGCAGAAAAAACTCTGCCGTTGGGCGGCTCGCTGCCGGCGTGGCGAGCCAAGGTGTTGACGCCGTTGCGACGTCAACCTGTGTCCAGTTCTAACCAATGAGTCACATTGAGGGAATGATCGTTTTGTCATAAGGACGTAACGAAAATAGTGCTACAGCCATAAGTAAAGAGTGGTTTCATGAACGAATTTTCACCAAACCCCGGTATGATCGGCCCCGCGCTGGATGATGGGGTTAATCCTTTAGTGAGAATGACCCACGTTTACGCTCGGTTACTAAGCGACGAAGGGTCGCTTTAAGACTTTTTGTTTCATCAACTTTTTTATCTGTCCCGGCATCTAAGCTCTTTTAACCCGAGCAGCGGGGATGGAACGGCACACCTTCGTGCCACGCGGGCGCTCTTTTAGAAAAGCGCCTGATTGAAAACCGGATCGGCAATGCGTTGTCGATTCACTAGCCAAAGGCTCTGGAAATACCATGTCCGATCGTTTCGAACTCTTCCTCACTTGCCCCAAAGGCCTTGAAGGCCTGCTTATCGAGGAAGCCGTCGGGCTTGGCCTTGAAGAAGCTCGCGAGCACACCTCCGCCGTGCGTGGCGTGGCCACCATGGAAACCGCTTATCGCCTGTGCCTGTGGTCGCGTCTGGCCAACCGGGTGCTGCTGGTGCTCAAGCGCTTCCCGATGAAAGACGCTGAAGACCTGTACCACGGCGTGCTCGACGTCGAGTGGCAGGATCACATGCTCTCCGACGGCACCCTGGCCGTTGAATTCAGCGGCCACGGTTCGGGTATCGACAACACCCACTTCGGCGCACTGAAAGTCAAAGACGCCATCGTCGACAAACTGCGTACCCCGCAGGGCGACCGCCCAAGCATCGACAAGCTCAACCCGGATCTGCGCATTCACCTGCGCCTGGATCGCGGCGAAGCGATCCTGTCCCTCGACCTTTCCGGCCACAGCCTGCACCAGCGCGGTTACCGCCTGCAGCAGGGCGCGGCGCCGCTGAAGGAAAACCTCGCGGCAGCGATCCTGATCCGTTCCGGCTGGCCGCGCATTGCGGCCGAAGGTGGCGCGCTGGCTGACCCGATGTGCGGTGTCGGTACGTTCCTCGTCGAAGCCGGGATGATCGCCGCCGACATGGCGCCGAACCTGCGCCGTGAGCAGTGGGGCTTCACCGCATGGCTGGGCCACGTCCCGGCGCTGTGGAAAAAACTCCATGAAGAAGCGGTTGAGCGCGCCGCTGCCGGTCTGGCCAAGCCACCGCTGTGGATTCGTGGTTACGAAGCCGACCCGCGCCTGATTCAACCGGGCCGCAACAACGTCGAGCGCGCCGGTCTGAGCGAGTGGATCAAGATCTATCAGGGCGAAGTCGCGACCTTCGAGCCGCGTCCGGATCAGAACCAGAAAGGTCTGGTGATCTGCAACCCGCCGTACGGCGAGCGTCTGGGCGACGAAGCCAGCCTGCTTTACCTCTACCAGAACCTTGGCGAGCGTCTGCGTCAGGCCTGCCTGAACTGGGAAGCGGCGGTGTTCACTGGCGCGCCGGATCTGGGCAAGCGCATGGGCATTCGCAGCCACAAGCAGTATTCGTTCTGGAACGGCGCGCTGCCGTGCAAGCTGCTGCTGATCAAAGTGCTGCCGGATCAGTTCGTCACGGGCGAGCGGCGTACCCCGGAACAGCGTCAGGCCGAGCGTGAGCAAGCGGCTTACGATCAGACCCCGAACGAGCCGCAAGAGCGCAAGTTCAACAAGAACGGCAACCCGATCAAACCGACGCCCGCCCCGGCGCCAGTGATCGAGCAGCCGCGCCTGAGCGAAGGCGGGCAGATGTTTGCCAACCGCCTGCAAAAGAACCTCAAGGCGCTGAGCAAGTGGGTCAAGCGCGAAGGCATCGACTGCTACCGCGTCTATGATGCCGACATGCCGGAATACGCCATGGCCATCGACCTGTATCACGACTGGGTGCACGTGCAGGAATACGCGGCGCCGAAGTCGATCGATCCGGAAAAGGCCTCGGCGCGCATGTTCGACGCGTTGGCGGCGATCCCGCAGGCGCTGAACGTCGACAAGAGCCGCGTGGTGGTCAAGCGCCGCGAGCGTCAGAGCGGTACCAAGCAGTACGAGCGTCAGGCGGCTCAGGGCAAGTTCAATGAGGTCAGCGAAGGCGGCGTCAAGCTGCTGGTGAACCTCACCGACTACCTCGACACCGGTCTGTTCCTCGACCACCGGCCGATGCGCATGCGCATTCAGAAAGAGGCTGCCGGCAAGCGCTTCCTCAATCTGTTCTGCTACACCGCGACCGCCAGTGTGCACGCGGCCAAGGGCGGTGCGCGCAGCACCACCAGCGTCGACCTGTCGAAGACTTATCTGGACTGGGCGCGACGCAACCTGTCGCTGAACGGTTTCTCCGACAAGAACCGTCTGGAGCAGGGCGACGTGATGGCGTGGCTGGAAAGCTGCCGTGAAGAGTACGACCTGATCTTCATCGACCCGCCGACCTTCTCCAACTCCAAGCGCATGGAAGGCATCTTCGACGTGCAGCGTGATCAGGTGCAGTTGATCGATCTGGCCATGGCGCGCCTGGCCCCGGGTGGCGTGCTGTACTTCTCGAACAACTTCCGCAAGTTCCAGTTGGAGGAGAACCTGGCCGAGCGTTACGCGGTCGAGGAAATCAGCGCGCAGACCATCGATCCGGATTTTGCCCGCAACACCAAGATTCACCGCGCCTGGAAAATCACGGCTCGTTGACGCTTGACCTGGTTGGATCCACAGAGCCTTGATTTTAAAAGGCTCTTGGATCCGATCAGAGCTAGCCAAATTAATGGCTAATAGCTATAACTCAACTCATGGCCAATGGGGTTTTTCCCTGAAACAGTGGCGTCGTGAGTTGCCCCTATGTCGTTGCACCCCGTGCGCCCAAAGATACTGGGTTTTATCAGCGAAGAAGTCTCGGCCTGGCTGGTCGCGCTGCTGGTATTGCTCGCCGGCGGGATTCTCACGGGGCTGCTCGCCTGGGCCACCCTCACTCAGTTTCATCATCAACTGCATCAACGCTTTCAGCTGCTGGCCAATGAGCGTTACAGCCGCATCGAAGAACGTTTCCAGGATCAGGAGCAGCGCCTCGACGGCCTGCGCCGCTTCTTCGCCAACTCCGATTCGGTCTCACGCAGCGAATTCGATGGCTATGCCAAACCTCTTTTATTACGCACCCAGGCCTATTCCTATGCGCCGCGGGTCAGCCGTGCCCAGCGCCCGGCGGTTGAGCAAGCGGTGCGCAACGAAGGTTTCAGCACCTTTACCTTTCGTGAACTGACCGCTGACGACCAGCTCCAGGCAGCCGGTGGTCGCCCCGAATATGTGCCGGTGATCTACACCCAGAGTCAGAGCCACTTGCCTACGCCACTGGGTTACGACCTGCTGGCGCAACCCCTGCGCCGGGCGACACTGGAGCGCGCCGACCGTACCGGGCACATGGTGGTGTCCCAGCCGTTACATCTGGTGGGCGTTGATCCGGCGTATGCCCGGGGCGTATTGCTGGTGGCGCCGGTCACTCGCGAAGGGGCACCGAAAAGTCCGCCGGAAGGCTATGTAATGGCGGTGATCAGCATGCAGCAGTTGCTGGCCGACGGGTTGCCCGAAGACAACCAGGATTTCCTCAGCGTACGCATTCTCGACCTGTCCACCGACGACCAGCATGAAGTGCTTTACGAGTCGGCTAACAAAGCCGGGGCCAGTGATCTGTCGGCCACGCAGTTGTTGCGCATGGCCGACCATGACTATCAGGTGGACATACAGCCCAGCGAAGCCTTTCTGCAGGCCAACCATTCGTCAATCAGCAGTCTGGTGGTGCTGGGCGCGCTGCTGAGTGTGTTGCTCAGCGCATTGCTCTATGTGTTGGTGAGCCAGCGTCAACGCGCCTTACGCATGGTCGAACTGCGCACACAGGAACTGCACGCCCGGGAGCAGGAATTACGCGGCACCCACGGCCAGTTGCGCGGCGTGCTGAATGCCGCGACGCAGGTGGCGATCATTGCCACCGACCTGCGCGGGGTGATCAACACCTTCAACCCTGGCGCCGAACAGATGCTCGGCTACAGCAGCGCTGACGTGGTCGGCCATATGACGCTGGAAAACCTGCATCTGCCGCGAGAGCTGGCCGCGCGTTCGGCGGAGTTGAGTGCGCGTTACGGCAAGAGCATTCCGACTTGCCACGCGATGCTGGTCGAGGGCGGCGAGGTCGGCGGTCATGAGGCGCGCGAGTGGACGCTGGTACGCAGCGACGGCAGTCATCTGCCGGTGAACATGCTTGCCACCCCGGTGCTCGATGAGCAAGGACTGTGGGTCGGTCATCTGGCGATCTGCATCGACATCACCGAGCGCAAGCGTGTGCACGAAGCACTGGCGGCGCGCGATGTACTGCTGAAAAAACTCAGCGCCCACGTGCCCGGCGGCATCTATCAATTCAAGATGGAATTCGACGGGCGCTTCAGCGTGATCTACGCCAGCGACGGCATCCGCGAGATCTACGAGCTGGAGCCGGACGTGCTGCTGCTCAATGCCGAGGCGATTTTCACCCGTATCCATCCGCAAGACATCACCCGCGTGCGCACCTCGATCCGCGCCTCGGCGGACAATCTCAGCCCGTGGCGCGAGGAGTACCGCGTGCAGTTGCCCGAGCGCGGCCTGCGCTGGGTGCGCGGCGAGGCGACGCCGGAAGAACTGCCGGGCGGCGGCGTGCTGTGGCACGGCTACATCTCCGACATTTCCGATCTGAAGCGGGTCGAAGAGGAGCTGCGGGCGCTGTCGGTCACCGACTCACTGACCGGCATTCACAACCGCCGCTACTTCCAGGAACGCCTGACCACCGAGATGGCCCGGGTCGAACGTGGCGGCGGCGAGCTGTCGGTGATCATGCTCGACATCGACCACTTCAAGCGCATCAACGACCAGTACGGCCATGCCGTGGGCGACCGGGTGCTGCAGGCGGTGTGCGAACGCATCGCTCATCGCTTGCGCCGAACCGATGTGTTCTGCCGCCTGGGCGGTGAAGAGTTCATGGTGTTGTGCCCGGACATCGACGGCGAGCACGCGTACATCCTCGCCATGGAGCTATGGCAAGGCCTGCGCAGTGCGCCGGTGGATGTGGTCGGGGTGGTGACGGCCAGTTTCGGCATCGCCAGCTGGCGCCCGGGGGAGGGCGCGGATGCGCTGCTGCTGCGGGCGGATTCGGGGGTGTATGCGGCGAAGCAGGGCGGGCGCGACCGGGTGGAGCAGATGAGCTGAGCCGTTACGCCAATCCCCTGTGGAACCCTGTTTTGTGGCGAGGGAGCTTGCTCCCGCTGGGCAGCGAAGCTGCCCCAAAAATCTTGTGAGCGCTGCGCACTCAAGTGGGAGCAAGCTCCCTCGCCACAAAGGTCCGGCTTTTACTTGGTGCTTACAGCGCCGAAGCCGTCTGCGGCAGGCGCGGCTGCTTGTACAGATCCAGCAGCACCTGATCCAGTACCGACGACGCGCCGAACGGGGCCTTGTCGTTGAGGATCGCCACCACCGCCCAGGTGTTGCCGTTGACGTCGCGGCTGAAGCCGGCGATTGCCCGTACGGTGTTCAGGGTACCGGTCTTGACGTGGGCTTCGCCGCGCATCGCGGTGGTCTTCAGGCGTTTGCGCATGGTGCCGTCCATGCCGGCAATCGGCAGCGAGCTGATGTACTCGGCGGCGTACGGGCTATGCCAGGCGGCTTGCAGCATGTTGGCCATCTCGCGGGCGCTGACGCGTTCGGCGCGCGACAGCCCGGAGCCGTTCTCCATCACCAGGTGCGGCGCGGTGATGCCTTTCTTCGCCAGCCACTGGCGAACCACGCGTTGCGCAGCCTTGGCGTCATCACCGTCGGCTTCGTTGCGGTACTTCTGACCGAGGCTCAGGAACAGCTGCTGAGCCATGGTGTTGTTACTGTATTTGTTGATGTCGCGAATGATTTCCGCCAGATCCGGCGAGTAGGCGCGGGCCAGCAGCTTGGCGCTGCTCGGGGTCGCGGCGAGGCGATCCTTGCCCTGGATGCTGCCGCCCAGTTCTTTCCAGATCGCGCGCACGGCACCGGCGGTGTAGGTCGCGTGGTCGAGCAGCGACAGATAGGTCTGCGAGCTGCAGCCCTCGCCCAACTGACCGGCGACGGTAACAGTGACGCTGCCGTCCGCCTGGGTCACCGGGTTGTAGCGCACGCCACCGGTGCACTGCTTGGAGTTGAGCGCCTTGACCGTGTTTTCGATGCGCACGCTGGCAATCGGCGGCTCCACCGAGATCAGCACCCGGCCACTGTCATTACGTGCAACGAAGCGCAGGGCCTTGAGGTTGACCAGCAGCGAGTCCGGTTTGACCAGGAACGGTTTGTTCTCGTCGTTGCCGTCGTCGTTGAATTCGGGCAGTTGTGGCTGGATGAAGAAGCTGCGGTCGAGGATCAGATCACCGGTGACCTGGGTCACGCCGTTGGCACGCAGGTCGCGCATCAGCAGCCAGAGTTTTTCCATGTTCAGCTTCGGATCGCCGCCACCCTTGAGGTACAGGTTGCCATTGAGGATGCCGCCGCTCAGGTCGCCGTCGGTGTAGAACTCGGTTTTCCACTGATGGTTGGGGCCGAGCATTTCCAGCGAGGCGTAGGTGGTCACCAGTTTCATGGTCGAGGCCGGGTTGACCGAGACGTCGGCGTTGTACACGGTCGGATTGCCCGGGCCGTCGAGCGGAATCATCACAAGCGACAGCGCGGTTGGCTGCAGTTTGCTGGCCTTGAGGGCTTTTTCGACGTTGGGGGTGAGGGCGGTGTTGATGGTGGCAGCGGCAACCGGCAGGGCCAGGGGCAGAAGAAGGCCGGCGAGAAAGAGAGGACGCAACGATTTGATCATATGAAATAGAACCCTGCAGAAGAGGGGGAAAATAACGAAGGCATGAATGAAAAAGCCCTCAGTGGTCATGAAAGTGTCGGCATTATGCCCCAAGGTGTAACAGCTTGTGCCTTGCCCGAGGCGGCCATTTCGTTATTTTTTTTACAGGCGGTCGGCCACCGCGCCCAGAGAGTCGGGCAATTGACCGCTTAAGCTGGTAAAGTGCCGGCCGTTATTACTTAAGAGGATTGTTCCAATGGCGACTAACCGTTCCCAGCGTCTGCGCAAAAAACTGTGCGTTGATGAATTCCAAGAGCTGGGTTTCGAACTGAACCTGGACTTCAAAGAAGACTTGTCCGAAGAAGCCATTGACGCTTTCCTCGAAGCATTCATCAAAGAAGCCATGGAAGCCAACGGTCTGGGTTATGTTGGCGGCGATGACTTCGGTCTGGTTTGCCTGCAGAAGCGTGGCTCGGTCAACGAAGAGCAGCGCGCTGCCGTTGAAGCCTGGCTGAAAAACCGTAGCGAACTGACCGGCATGACCGTCAGCCCGCTGCTGGACGTCTGGTATCCGGAAAAGCCGATCAACGCGGCTAAGTGATACTGAAAAAAACGGCGACCTGAGGTCGCCGTTTTTTTATGCCTGGGTTTTGCGCCAGTTGAGGATCAGCAAGGTCAGTACCCCCGCGACAATCCCCCAGAACGCCGAACCAATGGAAAACAGCGTCAGCCCCGACGCCGTGACCATGAAGGTGATCAGCGCCGCCTCGCGTTCCTTGACCTCGGTCATGGCGATGCTCAGGCCATTGATGATCGAGCCGAACAGCGCCAGCGCGGCAATCGACAGCACCAGTTCCTTCGGCAGCGCGGCAAACAGCGCCGCCAATGTAGCGCCGAACACCCCGGCGATTCCGTAGAAAATCCCGCACCACACCGCAGCGGTGTAGCGCTTGTTGCGATCTTCATGGGCGTGCGGCCCGGTGCAGATCGCCGCGCTGATTGCCGCGAGGTTGATGCCGTGGGAACCGAACGGCGCCAGCAGCAGCGAGGCGATGCCGGTGGTGGTGATCAGCGGTGAGGCCGGCACGTTGTAGCCGTCGGCCCGCAGCACGGCGATGCCGGGCATGTTCTGCGAGGTCATCGCCACCACGAACAGCGGAATGCCGATGCTGATGGTCGCGGCCAGCGAGAAGTGCGGAGTGGTCCACACCGGCGTCGCCACTTCCAGATGGAAACCGCTGAAATCCAGCAGCCCCATGAAACCTGACAGCGCGGTGCCGATCAGCAGCGCCGCCAGTACCGCGTAACGCGGCGACAGGCGTTTGACCACCAAATAGGTGAAGAACATCCCCAACACCAACCCGGTGCGGTGCTGCGCGGCGACGAAGATTTCGCTGCCGATCTTGAACAGAATCCCCGCCAGCAGCGCCGCTGCCAGCGACGCCGGGATCTTTTTCACCAGGCGTTCGAAGCTGCCGGTCAGGCCGCAAATCGTCACCAGCACCGCGCAGGTGATGTAGGCGCCGATGGCCTCGCCATAGGTGACGCCGCCCAGGCTGGTGATCAACAAGGCTGCACCCGGTGTCGACCAGGCAATGGTGATCGGTGTGCGATAGCGCAACGACAGGCCAATCGAGCACACCGCCATGCCGATCGAGATCGCCCAGATCCACGAGGAAATCTGCGCGCTGCTCAAACCCGCCGCTTGCCCGGCCTGGAACATCAGCACCAGCGAACTGGTGTAGCCGGTCATCATCGCGATGAAACCGGCGACGATCGCCGAGGGCGAAGTGTCGGCGAGGGGGCGCAGGCGGGTGTAGGTGGCGTCGTTCATGACGGCGGTGTTCCTTATACAGATGGAGATGTCCGTAGCAACGCTGAACCCAGTGGGAGCGGGCTTGCTCGCGAAAGCGGTGGGTCATTCAAGGCAGATGTCGCCTGACACACCGCCTTCGCGAGCAAGCCCGCTCCCACAGGGGGATTTTTGTTCTGGCAGCGGATTCTGCGATCAAGCCTAAACTCAATCGTAACGGATCGTTGCAATACAGCCGTGGACACAAACAGCCATACAGTCGTGTTGCCACCATCCATTGTGTACAATCGCGCTGTTTTTTACGCGATACTTGCCAGCGACCTACTGTGCCGTATTACAGTCACGGTCTATTCGCCGCAGTTCTCCCGACTCGAGTGCCCATGAACGAACAGTTGCAACCCCTCAAGAAACAACCGCGAGCAGGCAAAGCCGGCCGCAGCGGAACCCAGGACGATATTGTCTACGCGCATATCTTCGAGGCCATCCTCGAACAGCGTCTGGCGCCCGGCACAAAATTGAGCGAAGAAGCGCTGGGGGAAATCTTCGGGGTCAGCCGCACCATCATTCGCCGCGCGCTGTCGCGTCTGGCTCATGAAGGCGTGGTGCTGTTGCGGCCGAACCGTGGCGCGGTCGTCGCCAGCCCGAGCGTTGAAGAAGCGCGTCAGGTGTTCATGGCCCGCCGTCTGGTGGAGCGCGCGATTACCGAACTGGCCGTGCAGCACGCCACTGCCGAGCAGATCGCCGAATTGCGCCAGATGGTCAACGACGAACGCGACAGTTTCTCCCGTGGCGATCGCGGCGCCGGTATTCGTCTGTCGGGCGAATTCCACCTGAAACTGGCCGAAGCGGCGAAAAACGCGCCACTGATCAGCTTCCAGCGCAGCCTGGTCTCGCAGACCTCGCTGATCATCGCCCAGTATGAAAGCGGCAATCGCTCGCATTGCTCCTACGACGAGCACACCCAGTTGATCGACGCCATCGAAGCGCGCAACGGTGAGCTGGCGGTGGACCTGATGATGCATCACATGGATCACATCGACAGCAAGCTCAACCTCGATGAGGAAAGTGCGTCGGATGATTTGCATGCGGTGTTCTCGCATTTGTTGCAGACCAAGAAGCCTGGGCGCCCTGCGGCGAAACTCTGACTGATACCGAGTCGCGGCCTTCGCGGGCAAGCCCGCTCCCACATTGGATCTTCAGTGAATATAAAATTTGGCATCGACTGAGATCCCCTGTGGGAGCGGGCTTGCTCGCGAATACGGTCTGACAGGCAACAAAAATCCCCCGGGGCTAACACCGCCGGGGGATTTTTTATGCCTCGGGAAAACTCAGCGCTGATGCACCAAAGCCCCTGCCGCATAAGTCTGCTGCACCGTGCGGTCATCGCCCAGTGTCATCAGCACAAACAACGTTTCAGCAATGTTGTTGGCTTGTTTCAGGCGATAGCTGAGCAGTGGCGTGGCGTTGTAATCCAGCACCAGGAAGTCCGCATCAGAACCCGGCTGCAGGTTGCCGATCTTGTCTTCCAGGCGCAGTGCCCGCGCACCGCCCAGGGTCGCCAGGTACAGCGACTTGAACGGACTCAGCCGCGCACCCTGCAGCTGCATGACTTTGTAGGCTTCGTTCAGCGTTTGCAGCAGCGAGAAACTGGTGCCGCCACCGACATCAGTGCCGAGGCCGACGTTGAGCTTGTGCTTCTCGGCCATCGGCAGATTGAACAAACCACTGCCGAGGAAGAAGTTCGAGGTCGGGCAGAACGAGATTGCCGAGCCGGTTTCCGCCAGTCGCGCACATTCGTCGTCGCACAGGTGTACGCCGTGAGCGAACACCGAGCGTTCGCCGAGCAGTTGGTAGTGGTCGTAAACGTCGAGGTAACCCTTGCGCTCCGGGAACAGTTCCTTGACCCACTCGATTTCCTTGAGGTTTTCGCTGATGTGGGTCTGCATGTACAGATCCGGGTATTCGGTCAGCAGTTGGCCGGCGAGAGTCAGTTGCTCCGGGGTGCTGGTCGGGGCGAAGCGCGGGGTGACCGCGTAGTGCAGGCGACCCTTGCCGTGCCAGCGTTCGATCAGCGCCTTGCTCTCGACGTAGCTCGATTCGGCGGTGTCGGTCAGGTAGTCCGGGGCGTTGCGGTCCATCATCACCTTGCCGGCGATCATCCGCAGATCAAGTTTCTCGGCGGCCTCGAAGAACGAGTTCACCGACTGCGGGTGCACGCTGCCGAACACCAGTGCGGTAGTGGTGCCGTTGCGCAGCAGTTCCTTGATGAAAATGTCCGCGACTTCATCGGCGTGGGCTTTGTCACCGAACTGGCTTTCGCAGGGGAAGGTGTAGGTGTTGAGCCAGTCCAGCAGTTGCTCGCCGTAGGCGCCGACCATGCCGGTTTGCGGCAGGTGGATGTGGGTGTCGATGAAGCCCGGGGTGATCAGCGCGTCCTGATAGTGGGTGATCTCGATGTCCGACGGCAGGGTCGGCAGCAGTTCGCTGGCGTGGCCGAGGGCGCTGATCTTGCCGCCATCGACCACCAGCAGGCCGTCCTCGAAATATTCGTAGGAGGCTTCGATCCCGACTTCGGCGGGGTCGGCGATGCTGTGCAGGATGGCGGCGCGGTAGGCTTTGCGAGTCAGAGGCATGAGGGTTCTCTAATCAGTTTGAGGCTTTGAGTTTGGCGGCCTGACTGCGCCGGGAGACCGGCAGCAGTTTGGCAATCGGTTCGGCGCTGGCGGTGTGCTGGCCGAAATTGGCGTTATAGGTGGCGATGATTTCGCCGGCGATGGAGATGGCGATTTCCACAGGCAGTTTGCCTTTGACTTCGCCGATGCCCATCGGGCAGCGCATGCGTTGCACGACGCCGCTGTCGAAACCGCGATCACGCAGGCGATGTTCGAACTTGGCCCGTTTGGTCTTCGAGCCGATCAGGCCGAAGTAGGCGAAGTCGTTGCGCTTGAGAATCGCGGCAGTGAGTTCCAGGTCCAGCTGATGGTTGTGGGTCATGACGATGCAGTAGCTGCCGACGGGCAGGTCATCGATTTCATCCACAGGCTCTTCGGCGACGATTTTACGCACGCCGTGGGGGATCTGTTCGGGGAATTCCTCTTCCCGCGAGTCGATCCAGCGTACCCGGCACGGCAGGCTGGCGAGTAACGGCACCAACGCCCGGCCGACATGCCCGGCGCCGAATACGGCGATTTGCGCCTGCACCTGGCCCATCGGTTCGAACAGCAACACGGTCGCGCCGCCGCAGCACTGGCCAAGGCTGGCACCGAGGCTGAAGCGCTCCAGATGGGTGTCCTGCTTGCCGCTGGCGAGCATCTCGCGGGCGATTTGCATGGCTTTGTATTCCAGATGCCCGCCACCGATGGTGTCGAAGGTCTGTCTGGCGCTGACGACCATTTTCGAACCGGCGTTGCGCGGGGTCGAGCCGAGTTCTTCGATGATCGTCACCAGAACACAGGGTTCGCCCTGGTTCTGCAGGTCGGCGAGGGCGTCGATCCAGTTGTACATAGTTCACCCCTACAACATCGTTGTCTGTTCGGGCCTATTCGCGAGCAAGCTCGCTCCCACATTTTTGATCTCTGTCTTCCACAAAATCTGTGCCCACTGAAGATCTACTGTGGGAGCGAGCCTGCTCGCGATAGCCGCACCTCGGTCCCTAGAGCGGAGCCAATTCGGTTTCAGCCTCGACCGCTTTCACAGTCTTGAGCTGACGCATCTGCTCACACCCCCACAACACCCGCTCCGGGGTCGCCGGCGCGTCGATCTTTGGCTGATGCTTATAGTCACCGAGGCTCGCCACCGCATCCTTGATCGCGCACCACGCGGCAATCCCGAGCATGAACGGCGGCTCACCCACAGCCTTGGAATGGAACACCGTGTCTTCCGGGTTCTTGCGGTTCTCGACCAGCTTCACCCGCAGGTCCAGCGGCATGTCGGCCACGGCCGGGATCTTGTAGCTGGCCGGGCCGTTGGTCATCAGCTTGCCCTTGTTGTTCCAGACCAGCTCTTCCATGGTCAGCCAGCCCATGCCCTGGACGAAGCCGCCCTCGACCTGACCGATGTCGATCGCCGGGTTCAGCGAGGCGCCGACGTCGTGGAGGATGTCGGTACGGAGCATCTTGTACTCGCCGGTCAGGGTGTCGACGATCACTTCGCAGCACGCCGCGCCGAAGGCGAAGTAGTAGAACGGCCGACCACGGGCCTGGCTGCGGTCGTAGTAGATTTTCGGGGTCTTGTAGAAGCCGGTGCTCGACAGCGAGACCTGATTGAAATACGCCAGTTGGATCAACGCTTCGAAGGTCATGATGTGGTCACGCACGCGCACATGGCCGTTGTGGAATTCCACATCTTCTTCGCTGACCTTGTAGTGCCGCGCAGCGAATTCCACCAGACGCTGCTTGATGATCTCGGCGGCGTTCTGCGCAGCCTTGCCGTTGAGGTCGGCACCGCTGGAAGCCGCAGTCGGCGAGGTATTCGGAACTTTGTCGGTGTTGGTCGCGGTGATCTGCACCCGATCCATTTCCACCTGGAACACTTCGGCCACCACCTGTGCGACCTTGGTGTTGAGGCCCTGGCCCATTTCCGTGCCACCGTGGTTCAAGTGGATGCTGCCATCGGTGTAGACGTGGATCAGCGCGCCGGCCTGGTTCAAGAAGCTGGCGGTGAAGGAAATACCGAATTTCACCGGGGTCAGCGCCAGGCCCTTTTTCAGGATCGGGCTGTTAGCGTTATAGCGGCGGATCGCTTCGCGGCGCTCGGCGTACTGGCTGCTTTCTTCCAGTTCGGCGGTCATCTCTTCGAGCATGTTGTGCTCGACGGTCTGGTAGTAGTGGGTGACGTTGCGCTCGGTCTTGCCGTAGTAGTTGGCCTTGCGCACCGCCAGCGGATCGAGGTTGAGGTGACGGGCAATCGCGTCCATCACTTCTTCGATCGCAACCATGCCCTGCGGGCCGCCGAAACCACGGTAAGCGGTGTTCGACGCGGTGTTGGTCTTGCAGCGGTGACCGTTGATGGTCGCGTCACCGAGGTAGTACGAGTTGTCCGAGTGGAACATCGCCCGGTCAACGATCGACGCCGACAGGTCTGGCGAACAGCCGCAGTTGCCGGCCAGGTCCATGGCGATGCCGTGCAGGCGCCCGGAGCTGTCGAAACCGACGTCGTACTCGACATAGAACGGGTGGCGCTTGCCGGTCATCAGCATGTCTTCGACCCGTGGCAGACGCATCTTGGTCGGCTGACCGGTGAGGTGCGCGATGACCGCGCACAGGCACGCCGGGCTGGCGGCCTGGGTTTCCTTGCCGCCGAAACCACCGCCCATGCGGCGCATGTCGACGACGATCTTATTCATCGACACGTCAAGCACTTCGGCCACCAGTTTCTGCACTTCGGTGGGGTTCTGCGTCGAGCAGTAGACGATCATGCCGCCGTCTTCGGTGGGCATTACCGAGGAGATCTGCGTCTCCAGATAAAAGTGTTCCTGACCGCCGATGTGCAGCGTGCCTTGAATGCGATGTTCGGCGGTGGCCAATGCCGAAGCCGAATCGCCGCGCTGATGGGTGTGGCTGTCGAGCACGAAGTGGCGTTTGCGCAAGGCTTCGACCACGTCCAGCACCGGTTCGAGATCCTCGTACTCGATGATCGCCGCCATCGCCGCTTTGCGCGCGGTTTCCAGGTCTTTCGCGGCCACGGCCAGCACTGGCTGACCGACGAATTGCACGTCGTCAATCGCCAGCAGCGGATCGCCCGGCAGCAGCGGGCCGATGTCTTTCAGGCCCGGCACGTCTTCATGGGTGATCGCAATGCGCACGCCTTCGAAGGCGTAGCAGGGCTTGGTGTCGATGCTGATGATTTTCGCGTGGGCGCGGTCCGACAGCCGTGCGTAAACGTGCAGCTGATTGGGAAATTCCAGACGATCATCGATGTACTGCGCTTCACCGGACACATGCTTGGCGGCGCTGTCGTGCTTGACGCTGCGGCCGACACCGGTGGTCAGGTCCTTGGCAAACAGTTCCGCCAATTCGGCTTGGGTCTTCTCTACGGCGTGATGGTTAGACATAAGCGGTCACCCGAGTCTCGATGTGCGGTGTTTGCAGTTCGATGAAGTATTTGCGCAGCAGGTTCTGTGCGCTGAGCAGGCGGTATTCCTTGCTGGCGCGGAAGTCCGAGAGCGGCGTGAAGTCTTCGGCCAATGCTGCGCAGGCGCGTTCGACCACGGCGTTGTTGAACGGCTGACCGAGCAGCACGGCTTCGCAATGGGCGGCGCGTTTCGGGATCGCGGCCATGCCGCCGAATGCCATGCGCGCGTCGGTGATCACACCGTTTTCCACACGCAGGTTGAACGCGGCGCAGACGGCGGAGATGTCATCGTCCAGACGCTTGGAGACTTTGTAGGCGCGGAAGCGCTGTTCGGCGGTGGCACGCGGGACGATGATCTTCTCGATGAATTCGCTTTCCTGGCGGGCGGTGACCTTGTAGTCGATGAAGTAATCTTCCAGGTTCAGCGTGCGCCGGGTTTCACCTTTGCACAGCACCACCTGCGCGCCGAGGGCGATTAGCAGCGGTGGCGAGTCACCGATTGGCGAGGCGTTGCCGATGTTGCCGCCGAGGGTGCCCTGGTTGCGGATCTGCAGTGAGGCGAAACGGTGCAGCAGTTCGCCGAAGTCCGGGTATTCAGCCGTCAGTGCTTCGTAGCAGTCGGAGAGGGCGGTGGCGGCGCCGATTTCGATACGGTCTTCAAAGGTTTCGATGCGCTTCATTTCGGCGACGTTGCCGACGTAGATCATCACCGGCAAGGTGCGGTGGAACTGAGTGACTTCCAGTGCCAGATCGGTGCCGCCGGCCAGCAGCCGGGCTTGTGGGTAAGCGTCGTAGAGGTCGGCCAGATCGGCGACGGTCAGCGGCACCAGGCAACGCTTGTCGCCACTGTTGAGTTCACCGATATCGGTCGGGGCGATGGCTTTGAGGCGGGCGATGGTCTCGGCTTCGCGGGCATCGAACTGGTCCGGTTGCTTGCCACAGCAGGATTGCTCGGCGGCGGCGAGGATCGGCCGGTAGCCGGTGCAGCGGCAGAGGTTGCCGGCCAGCGCTTCGTGCGCCTTGGCCTGATCCGGTGCATCGCTGTTCTTTTGCAGGGCAAACAGCGACATGACGAAACCGGGGGTGCAGAAGCCGCACTGCGAGCCGTGGCACTCGACCATGGCTTTCTGCACGCTGTGCAATTCGCCCTGGTGCTTGAGGTCTTCGACGCTGATCAGTTGTTTGCCGTGCAGCGACGAAACAAAGGTCAGGCACGAGTTGAGGCTGCGATAGCGAATGTGTTCGCGGCCGTCGTCATCCGTTTGCAACTCGCCGACCACCACGGTGCAGGCGCCACAATCGCCGCTGGCGCAGCCTTCTTTGGTGCCGGATTTGCCCACGTGTTCGCGCAGGTAATTGAGCACGGTCAGATTCGGGTCCAGGGCGTGCTCGCTACGGAGTTCCTGGTTAAGTAAAAACTGGATCACGGAAGGCCTCGCAGACTCATTATTGTTGTTAACCGACTTCAACCGAATTTAGCAGGTCTGACTTTTCGGTCAATGGTTTTCTGACTTAAAGGTCAGGAAAAACGGTTTTGTCGATTAACGCGTGCTCTATTGAGTATTGACCCTGAGCGGATCCACTGCTTTTTTGCTTGAATCGTGCCAAAAAGCGCCGTGCGGGCACTCCGCCATGTACTTGCATTTGCGCTACACTGCGCCGCTTGTGCAGATCGAAGAGTTTGAAGGACAACCATGACGTTCAAGGCGCCGGACAGCCTCGCCGAGCAAATTGCTCACCACCTCGCCGAGCGCATCATTCGCGGCGAAATGAAGCCGGGAGAGCGCATTCAGGAACAGAAGGTCACGCTGGCCCTCAATGTCAGCCGCGGATCGGTCCGCGAAGCCCTGCTGATCCTCGAACGCCGCCACCTGATCGCGATCCTGCCGCGACGTGGCGCCCATGTCACCGAACTCACCGCACACAAGGTGCAGAGCCTGTGCACGCTGATGAGCGAGCTGTACATCCTGCTCGGCAATGCGGTCGCCAATGGCTGGCAGACCCAGGCCGACATGGCGCCGTTCGTGCAGATCCAGCAGCGCCTGGGCGCCAGCTACGAGCGTCAGGACATCCGCACCTTCGTCGACGACAGCTTCGCCGTGATGCGCGCTGCGTACCCGTTTGCCAACAACCCGTACCTGCAAGAGACCGTCGAGAACCTGCAGCCGGCCATGAGCCGTGCGTACTTCCTCGCCCTCGAACAGCGCAAGGCCGAAATGAGCGAGTTCCTCGAACTGTTCGAACGCCTGCTGGCCGCTGTGCTCGCCCGTGACTTGCCGCAGATCCGCATCGTGCTGACGGCTTACGCCCAGCGCAGCTGCGATCTGGTGGTTTCCGCCCTGACGGTTGCCTGAGCGTGCGGCTAAAGTGCATCAAACTGGCGGGGTTCAAGTCCTTCGTCGATCCGACCACGGTGAACTTCCCCAGTAACATGGCGGCGGTCGTCGGGCCGAACGGTTGCGGCAAGTCGAACATCATCGACGCCGTACGCTGGGTGATGGGCGAAAGTTCGGCGAAGAACCTGCGTGGCGAGTCGATGACCGACGTCATCTTCAACGGCTCGACCAGTCGCAAACCGGTGAGCCAGGCAAGCATCGAGCTGGTGTTCGACAACTCCGCCGGCACGCTGTTGGGCGAATACGCGGCTTACGCGGAGATTTCCATCCGTCGTAAGGTGACCCGCGACAGCCAGACGACTTATTACCTCAACGGCACCAAATGCCGTCGTCGCGACATTACCGATATCTTTCTCGGCACCGGTCTGGGCCCGCGCAGCTACTCGATCATCGAGCAAGGGATGATCTCCAAGCTGATCGAGTCCAAGCCTGAAGACTTACGCAACTTCATCGAAGAAGCGGCGGGCATCTCCAAGTACAAGGAGCGCCGGCGCGAGACCGAAAACCGCATCCGCCGCACCCACGAAAACCTGGCGCGTCTGACCGACCTGCGCGAAGAGCTCGAACGCCAGCTCGAACGCCTGCACCGTCAGGCCGAATCCGCCAGGAAGTATCAGGAATACAAGAGCGAAGAGCGTCAGCTCAAGGCGCAACTGTCGGCCCTGCGCTGGCAGGATCTGAACGATCAGGTCGGCCAGCGCGAGTCGATCATCGGCACGCAGGAAGTCAGTTTCGAAGCGCTGGTCGCCGAGCAGCGCAATGCCGATGCCGCCATCGAGCGCCTGCGCGACGGGCACCATGAACTGTCCGAGCGCTTCAATCTGGTGCAGGGGCGCTTCTATTCGGTCGGTGGCGATATCGCCCGGGTCGAGCAGAGCATCCAGCACGGCCAGCAGCGCTTGCGCCAGTTGCAGGACGATCTGAAGGAAGCCGAGCGCGCGCGTCTGGAAACCGAATCGCACCTGGGCCACGACCGCACGCTGCTGCTGACCCTCGGCGAAGAGCTGGACATGCTCACCCCCGAGCAGGAAGTCACCAGCGCCGCCGCCGAAGAAGCTGCTGCTGCGCTGGAAGAAGCCGAGCTGACCATGCACGGCTGGCAGGAGCAGTGGGACACCTTCAACCTGACCGCCGCCGAACCACGGCGCCAGGCCGAAGTGCAGCAGTCGCGGATCCAGCAGCTGGAAACCAGCATGGAGCGTCTGGCCGATCGGCAAAAGCGTCTTGCTGAAGAGCGCGATTTGCTTTCCGCCGACCCGGAAGACGCGGCGATCATGGCGCTCAACGAGCAGCTCGCCGAATCCGAAGCGACCCTCGAAGATTTGCAGACCAGCGAAGAAGCGCAGGTCGAAAAGCTGGAACAGCTGCGTCAGGAACTGCAGCAGGCACTGACCGCGCAGCAACAGGCGCAGGGCGATTTGCAGCGTCTCAACGGGCGACTGGCCTCGCTGGAAGCCTTGCAGCAAGCCGCGCTCGATCCGGGCACCGGCACTGCCGAATGGCTGCGCGAACAGAATCTCGCCGAGCGCCCGCGTCTGGCCGAAGGGCTGAAGGTCGAGGCCGGTTGGGAGCTGGCAGTGGAAACCGTGCTCGGCGCCGATCTGCAAGCGGTGCTGGTGGACGACTTCAACGGCTTCGATCTGTCCGCGTTCACCCAAGGTGATCTGCGCCTGCTCAGTCCCGCCAGTGATGGTGTGCGAGTGGCGGGCAGTTTGCTGGACAAGGTCGAGGCGCAGATCGATCTGTCGCCGTGGCTCGGCCAGGTCAAACCGGTCGACAGCCTCGAACAGGCGTTGGCTCTGCGCGGCCAGTTGAGTGCCGGGCAAAGTCTGATCAGTCGCGACGGTTACTGGGTCGGTCGGCACTTTCTGCGTGTGCGTCGCGCCAGTGAAGCTGAAAGCGGCATGCTCGCCCGTGGCCAGGAAATCGAGACGCTGCAGGCCGAGCGCGAAGAGCGCGAAGCCACGGTCGAAGCCATGGAAACCCGGTTGCAGACCCTGCGTGCGCAACAGCGGCAGCAGGAAAACGGTCGCGAACATTTGCGCCGCTTGCTGCAGGACGAAGCGCGTTCCCAAGGTGAATTGAAAGCCCAGTTGTCCGCCGGTAAAGCCAAGGCCGAACAACTGATGCTGCGCCGCACGCGGCTTGATGAGGAACTGATCGAACTCGGCGAGCAACGCGAGCTGGAACACGAACAAGTCGGCGAAGCGCGCATGCAATTGCAGGAAGCGCTCGACGCCATGGCGCTGGACACCGAGCAGCGCGAGTTGCTGCTGGCCCAGCGCGACAGCCTGCGCGAACGCCTCGACCGCGTGCGTCAGGAAGCCCGGCAACACAAGGATCACGCCCACCAACTGGCGGTGCGCCTCGGTTCGTTGCGCGCGCAACATGACTCCACGCGGCAGGCGCTGGAGCGGCTGGAAATGCAGGCCGAGCGTCTGACCGAAAAGCGTGAGCAGTTGAGCCTGAATCTGGAGGAGGGCGAGGCACCGCTGGAAGAGCTGCGCCTGAAACTCGAAGAACTGCTCGACAAACGCATGACCGTCGACGAAGAACTGAAGACCGCGCAGATCGCGCTGGAAGACGCCGACCGCGAACTGCGCGAAGCGGAAAAGCGCCGAACCCAGGCCGAGCAGCAATCGCAAATGATCCGTGGCCAGCTCGAACAGCAACGCATGGAATGGCAAGCGCTGACCGTGCGGCGCAAGGCGCTGCAGGATCAATTGCTCGAAGACGGCTACGATCTCAATGGCGTGCTCGCGACGTTGACGCCCGAGGCCAGTGAACGCGCCGCCGAAGAAGAACTCGAACGGATCAATGCGCGGATTCAACGCCTGGGCGCGATCAACCTCGCGGCCATCGACGAATACACGCAACAGTCCGAACGTAAACGTTATCTGGATGCGCAGGACGCCGATCTGGTGGAAGCACTGGAGACCCTGGAAAACGTCATCCGCAAGATCGACAAGGAAACCCGTAATCGCTTCAAAGATACCTTTGATCAGATCAATGGCGGTTTACAGGCACTTTTCCCGAAAGTTTTCGGTGGCGGGCGCGCGTATTTGGAACTGACGGGCGAAGATCTACTCGATACAGGGGTAACGATCATGGCGCAGCCGCCAGGGAAGAAGAACAGCACCATCCATTTGCTCTCCGGCGGGGAAAAAGCCCTGACCGCGCTGGCACTGGTTTTTGCGATCTTCAAATTGAATCCGGCGCCGTTCTGCATGCTCGATGAAGTTGACGCGCCACTGGATGACGCTAACGTTGGACGCTACGCACGATTGGTTAAAGAGATGTCGCAGACCGTGCAGTTCATCTATATCACCCACAACAAGATCGCCATGGAAATGGCCGATCAACTGATGGGCGTGACGATGCACGAGCCGGGTTGTTCGCGACTGGTTGCAGTGGATGTCGAGGAGGCGATGGCGATGGTGGACGCCTGAGTCAGCGTGGTGTCGGAAGGGTATTGATGTTCTGTAGGACTTTTTTACCGACTTCGACTTGCTGGCCAATCGACATATTCGCGCAAGCCAATGTGACAGACGGTGTAAAGTTGTCTTTGGTCGTGCTAGTTTAATGTCAATTTTTCGTATACGTGGGCAAAACGCCTGTCAGAACATAGAGTTGGCGCCACGTTTTAAAGCGGTTTGCAAAATGTAAACCCCTTATTTTTCAGCATTTTTTATAGAGGCACGGGATTACATGGAAATCGGTCTGCGCGAGTGGCTGATCGTCATCGGCATCATTGTGATAGCCGGTATTCTTTTCGATGGCTGGCGCCGTATGCGCGGCGGCAAGGGAAAACTGAAATTCCGTCTTGACCGAAGTCTGTCCAACCTGCCGGACGAGGACACCAGCGCTGAGCTGTTGGGCCCGGCCCGCGTGCTGGATACGCATAAAGAACCGCAACTGGACGAACACGATCTGCCGTCGGTGAGCATGCCGGCCCGCGAAGCTCGCGAGCCTCGCGAATCCGGTTCGAAACGTGGCAAGCGCGGCAGCAACGGTCCGGCCCAGGGCGACCTGAACCTCGACCTGGACCTGGACGGCGGCCCGAGCTTCAGCAGCCGTGATGATGACTTCGTCGAAGACATCAAGCCGTCGCCAGCGGTGGTCGACAAGGATCAGCCGCAAGCCGAAGAAGTGCTGGTGATCAGCGTGATCTGCCGCGACGCCGCCGGCTTCAAAGGCCCGGCCCTGCTGCAGAATATTCTCGAAAGCGGTCTGCGTTTTGGCGAGATGGATATTTTCCACCGTCACGAAAGCATGGCCGGCAACGGTGAAGTGCTGTTCTCCATGGCCAATGCGGTCAAGCCGGGCATCTTCGATCTGGACGATATCGACCATTTCAGCACCCCGGCGGTAAGCTTCTTCCTCGGCCTGCCAGGCCCGCGTCATCCGAAGCAGGCTTTCGACGTGATGGTCGCGGCAGCGCGCAAGCTGTCGCAGGAACTGAACGGCGAGCTGAAAGATGACCAGCGCAGCGTACTGACCGCGCAGACCATCGAGCACTACCGTCAGCGCATCGTCGAATTCGAACGCCGCGCCCTGACCCAGAAGCGCTAAGGCCAAGATCAAAAGATCGCAGCCTTCGGCAGCTCCTACAGAGGAACGCGATCCCTGTAGGAGCTGTCGAGTGCAACGAGGCTGCGATCTTTGAATGATGAAACTGGAGCAGCCTCGGCTGCTCTTTTGCTTTATGAGAGAACACCCATGACCGCCGCCAAAAACCGCATCCTAGAGCTGCGCGCTGAACTTGATCAGCACAACTACCGGTACCACGTCCTCGACGAGCCGAGCATTCCGGACGCCGAGTACGATCGGTTGTTCCACGAGCTCAAGGCACTGGAAGCGGCCAATCCGGAACTGATCACCAGTGACTCGCCTACCCAGCGTGTCGGCAGCGTGGCACTGACCGCGTTCACCCAGGTGCGTCACGAAGTGCCGATGCTCAGCCTCGGCAACGCCTTCGAAGAAACCGACATGCGCGAGTTCGACCGCCGGGTGACCGAAGGTCTGGATCTGCCGGCCGGTGATCTGTTCGGTGGCGGCGCCGCGGTGGAATACAGTTGCGAGCCGAAACTCGATGGCCTGGCGGTCAGCCTGCTGTATCAGGACGGCGTGCTGGTGCGTGGCGCCACCCGCGGCGATGGCACCACCGGTGAAGACATCAGCGTCAACGTGCGCACCGTGCGCAACATCCCGTTGAAGCTGCATGGCGAGGGTTGGCCGGCGACCCTGGAAGTGCGCGGTGAAGTGTTCATGTCCAAGGCCGGTTTCGAGCGCCTCAACGCCTCGCAACTGGAAGTCGGCGGCAAGACCTTCGCCAACCCGCGCAATGCCGCTGCCGGCAGCCTGCGTCAGCTGGATTCGAAGATCACCGCCAACCGCCCGCTGGAGTTCTGCTGCTACGGCATCGGTCAGGTTTCCCACGATATTTCCGACACCCACATTGGCAACCTCAAGCAATTGCAGAAGTGGGGCATGCCGATCAGCCACGAGCTGAAACTGGCCAAAGGCATCGACGAGTGCCTGGATTACTACCGTGACATCGGCGAACGGCGTAACGCGCTGGCCTACGAAATCGACGGTGTGGTGTTCAAGGTCAACAGCATCGCCGATCAGCGTGAGCTGGGCTTCCGTGCCCGCGAACCGCGTTGGGCGATCGCGCACAAATTCCCGGCCATGGAAGAACTCACCGAACTGCTCGACGTGGAATTCCAGGTCGGCCGTACCGGCGCCGTCACTCCGGTGGCACGGCTGAAACCGGTTAAGGTCGCAGGTGTCACCGTGGCCAACGCCACCCTGCACAACATGGACGAAGTGGCGCGCCTGGGCCTGATGATCGGCGACACGGTGATCATCCGCCGCGCCGGTGACGTGATCCCGCAGGTGGTGCAAGTGGTCACCGAACGCCGTCCCGAGAATGCACGTCCTGTAGCGATTCCGGAGAACTGCCCGGTCTGCGGCTCCCATGTCGAGCGCACGCAACTGGTCAAGCGCAGCAAGGGCAAGGAAACCATCAGCGAAGGTGCGGTGTACCGCTGCGTCGGCCGTCTGGCCTGTGGCGCGCAACTGAAGCAGGCGATCATTCACTTTGTCTCGCGCCGGGCGATGGACATCGAAGGCCTCGGCGACAAGAGCGTCGAGCAACTGGTCGACGAAGGTCTGGTCAGTTCGCCGGCCGATCTGTATGCGTTGAAGTTCGACGACATTGTCGATCTGGAAGGCTTCGCCGAAGTCTCCAGCAACAAGCTGCTGGCAGCCATCGAAGACAGCAAGCAACCGGGTCTGGCGCGGTTCATTTACGCCCTCGGCATTCCCGATGTCGGCGAGGAGACGGCCAAGGTTCTGGCACGCTCGCTGGGGTCGCTGGAGCGCGTGCAGCAGGCGTTGCCGCAAGTGCTGACCTACCTGCCGGACATCGGCCTGGAAGTGGCGCACGAGATTCACAGCTTCTTTGAGGATGCGCATAACCAGCAAGTGATCACCGAGTTGCTCGGGCATGGCCTGCAGATTCAGGATCAGGGTGAACTCGGCGCCGAATTTGCCGCCAGCACCACGCTCGGCGGCTTGCTCGACAAACTGCACATCCCTTCGGTTGGCCCGGGCGGTGCGCAGAAACTGGCGGACAAATTCGGCTCGCTGGACGCGGTAATGAATGCTGATTGGCTGGACATGCGTCAGGCGTTGCCGGAGAAGCAGGCCAATTCTGTTCGCGAGTTTTTTGCTGTGCCTGAGCATCGGCAAATCGCCGAGTCTGCCGAAAAACAGCTGCGTGATTTCGGTATGCACTGGCTGAGCGAGAAGAAAGTCGTCGAAGGCCTGCCACTGTCCGGCGAGACCTGGGTGCTGACTGGCAAGGTCGAGTTGATGAGCCGCGACGTAGCCAAAGAACACCTGGAGAGCCTCGGCGCCAAAGTCGCCGGCTCGGTCTCGGCCAAGACCCACTGCGTGGTGGCGGGGCCGGGGGCTGGCTCGAAGCTGACCAAGGCCAATGAGCTGGGCGTGAAGGTGATGGATGAAGAGGCGTTTATCGCGTTCCTCAAAACCCACGGTATTTCTGCCTGATAGGGCTCAAACCTGTAGTGAGGGGATTTATCCCCGACCGGCTGCGCAGCAGTCGTAAAACCTGAGCACACGGTTTGTCTGATTCAACTGAGTGGTAGGGTTTCGGGGCTGCTTCGCAACCCGGCGGGAGCAAGCTCCCTCGCCACATCGGCAGTGTCACTCAGTAGCTGCGCTGTATTCGGGAACATTGTTGTCTTCAGGATGATCTAGTCTTGGCAAGCCCCAGGGAGAGATCGCCATGTACCGCTTTTTCGAGCAGCTCAGTTCTCGCATCGTCGCGCCGTTCATGGGCGAGTCTTCACGCAACAGCAAAATCTGGCCGTGCCGCTGCGGCCAGTCGCTGTTCTTTCGCAACAGTCAGTGCCTGGCGTGCAGCGCCATGCTGGGCTATCAGCCTGAAGAAAGTCGCCTGACCTCGCTGCAACCGGGGCCGCAGGACGGTCGCTGGACACTCGATGCCGATCCCGGCGCCGGACTGTTTCGCCGCTGCGCCAACCTCGACACGCCCGCCGCGTGCAACTGGCTGCTGCCGGATAACGGTCACGACAGCCTGTGCATCGCCTGCAGCCTCAATCGCACCATCCCCGATCTCTCGGTGCCGGAAAACCCCGAACGCTGGCGCAAGGTCGAAATCGCCAAGCGCCGACTGGTGGCGCAACTGATCACCCTCGGCCTGCCGGTCATCCCGAAAACCGTGGACGAAGCGACCGGTCTGGCTTTCGACTTCATCGGCGTCGACCTCGAAGGCAACGCGCCGATGACCGGCCACGCCAACGGCCTGATCACCCTCGACATCAAAGAAGCCGACGACGCTCATCGTGAGCAGGTGCGGGCGGCAATGCATGAACCCTATCGCACGTTGCTCGGGCATTTTCGGCATGAGGTCGGGCATTACTACTGGGACCGCTTGATCGCCAACGGCCCGTGGCTCGAGTCGTTCCGCCAGCTGTTCGGCGACGAGCGCGCCAGTTACGCCGAAGCACTAGACCGTCATTATCAGCAAGGTGCCCCGCTGGACTGGCCGCATCACTACGTCAGCGCCTACGCGACCATGCACCCGTGGGAAGACTGGGCGGAAACCTGGGCGCATTACCTGCACATGATGGACGCGGTGGACACCGCGCTGGGTTTCGGCATGAGCGCGCGGGAAATGGATTTCGACTACCAGCCGTTCCCGCCCAGCACGCTGTACGACCCGGAGCACCCCGGCGGCGCGGCGTTCCTGTCGTTCGTCAACGCCTGGATCGAACTGGCGGGCATGCTCAACGAGCTGTCACGCAGCATGGGTCAGCCGGATTTCTACCCGTTCGTGCTGCCGGCGGCGGCGATTGCCAAGTTGCACTTCATCCATCTGGTGATCCAGCAGGCGGGCGGCAAGGCGGACGAGGTGTTGCAGGCGCAATAGCAAGTGCTTGAAGCCCTTCATGTTTTTTATCTGAAACCAACGGTTGTAACTTCGCTTCAGATAGGTACAATGGCGCGGCTCGCCGACAGGTGAGTGTCGTTATGGTGACCCCATCGGTCCCCCCGCAACGATTACCCGTGAACCTGGTCAGAGCCGGAAGGCAGCAGCCACAGCGGGAACATTGTGTGCCGGGGTGTGGCTGGTGGGGTTACCACCTTAACGAACAACCAAGGCTTCAACAGAACTGCATGGGTTTCGCCCACTGCGGTTTTTTTATGCCTGCGATTCGAGCTGTCACGCCAGCCCCTGTGGGAGCGAGCCTGCTCGCGAAGGCTGCCCCCCGATGCCTGTTCAGTCACCAAGGCTGAACAGTGGCATACTCCACCGTCTTGCTGCGCGCGTCGTTGACAAGTTCGCGCCCTGGCTACGAGGTTGTATGCACCCGGAACATCACGATTTATCCACCGCCGTGTACTTGCCTGTGACGGACGAGACCTGCGCGAGCCTGTTGCAGCCCGAGGGCGCGAAAATCCTCGGCGAGTTGACGGATGCGCAATTGGCCGCCGTGCTGGTCATCCAGAATCTGGCCCAGGCCGCCGAAAAGGATCTCACCGCCACGGCGGCGGAGAAGGTGCTGGCGCGGCTGATCGCCTGGGCGGTCGATGGCGGGGCAGGGCTGCTGTCCGAGGCGCAGCGGCTGTTCGATCCGCGCCAGTTGTACTTCGGCCTGAACGCCATCAGGGGATTGAACCTGCGTTTGCTGTTGGCCGAAGAGGTGTCGGCGCAGGATTATCTGCTGCCCGATGGCAAGTGGGATGACGAGTTCAAGACGCGCCACCACGCGGTCAACAATCCGTTCAGTCAGCAGATGATCAGCCCGGCGCACCGCGAGCGCTGGCTCAGCGCTGCGCAAGACAAACTGGTCAGAACCTTCCGCGCCAACCTCGATGAAGACCTGCACGTTCAAGGCTACGCCGGGATCGGCAAGAGCCATCTGGTCGGCGCGTTGACCGAGTGCCTGCGCCCAGAGAAAACCCTGCTGCTGGCACGCACCCCGGAAAAACTCGCGACCCTGTGCCAGCGCATGGGCGTAGGCAGTGAGCGCAAGCCCGGCATCACCTTTGAGGCGTTCGCGCGCGGGCTGATTTATGGGCGCAAGCCACAGCCGGCAAGCGCCGCCGGCCGAGTCGCGAGCAAACAGAGTCTGGCGCAGGAGCTGAACATCCTCGGCTTTCGCGAGCATGACGCGCAAAGAACCCTCAACGTCTGCCTGGAAACCCTCGAGCGCTATTGCCACTCCCGGGACTACAGCCTGTCGGCGCATCATCTGCCGTATTTCAAACTGTCCTTGTCCAGCCTTGAGTCCAAGGTGCTGCTGGAATATTCGAGCCGCGTGTGGACTTACCTCGAGGCCAACCCGGCGTGGGGCCGGCAGAGCGGCTTTGAAGCCTTGTTGCTGATCAAACGGGCAAGCCTTGCGGGCTGCGTGGTGCCACCGCGCTACACCCACGTGCTGATCGACGAGAGCCAGGACATTCCTGCTTCGCTGCTGCAGATTATCGAGCGCGGCCGGCAGGTGCTGATCACGCTGGGCGATGAGTATCAGCATGCCGAGCGCGATCTGGTGAAAAGAAAGCGTGAAGTGCGCCAGAGCGATATCACCTATTCGGTGCGCTCGGGGCGCAACGTCGAGCGTCTGGTCAATCCGCTGATTTCCCGGCACTCGGAAAAGAGCAAGGTGCCTTTCGAAGGCGCGCGTGAGGCGGACGTCGGCATCGAGTTTTACCCACAGGGCTTTGTCCCGCCGGAAGGTTGTGTGGTGCTGACGGCGTCCCCGTGGGACACCATGAAGTGGGCCATGCAACTGCACGATGCCAATTGCCTGTTCTGCTTCACCGACATGCAGGCGCAGCGCGACCTTGAGCACTTCATGACCAGCGCCATCGAGTTGTTCAAGGTGGATTACTACAGTTCCACGCACAGCGAGAAGGGCCCGCATCGCTATTTCAGCGACTTGCCGAAGTGGCAACAGGTGCGCGATGCCAATCAGTTCGACGAGGCGTTTCTGTGGGTCGAGGCCGAGCTGGAGAAAGGCTTCAAGGTCGCTGACCTGACCCGGCTCAACCGGATGATCGGCGGCCCCGGCAAGAGCTGCCTGCTGATGCAGGCGCAGGAGGCGGGCGGCATGGAGTTCGACCGCGTTCTGCTGACGCCTGAACTGCTGACCAATGTGCAGTTCAAGGACGCCTACCAATTCGACCAGCGGATCTGCGCCGTGTACATCGCCATCTCCCGCGCCCGGCAGCAGCTTTACCTGCCGTACGATGTGGTCGAGTGGATCGAGTTTCACGACTACCAGAAATTCCGCGAGTCGCACGGTTACTGAATAATTCTCCGTCGGAAATGTCCTCCTGTGG